>JBDGYW010000140.1:0-11060 GCA_039588935.1 Gemmatimonadota bacterium
CCCGTCCTGGGCCGCATCGTCTGCGTCGGCCTCGTTGCCGAGTACCGCCCGCGCCACTCTGCGGGCCTGCCCTGCGTATCGCTGTACCAACTCACCAAACGCCTCACGATCTCCGGCGTGTGCGCGGACCGCAAGCTCCGCGTCATCCATCGCCCTACAATCAATACGCGCGGCCGGGGCCTCGCGTTGACCCAGAGGACCATCAGTGCCGTTCTTGCGCTTCACACGTCCCCGAGGCCGAGGCTTTTCTCCACAGGCCGGAGCGCCTCGATCACGAACAGAACGTGTTCGTCAAATGACAGGCCAGCCTCCTCAGCACCCTGCCGAATTTCTTCGCGATTCACCGCCCTCGCGAACCCTTTGTCTTTGAGCTTCTTCTTCACGCTCTTGACCTTGAGGTCGTTGAGGCTTTTTGATGGGCGGACCAGAGCGCATGCGTTCAAGAAGCCACATAGCTCATCGACTGCATAGAGCGTCTTTGCCATGAGGCTGATGCGCGGGACCCCTGTGTACTCGCCATGGCCGAGGATTGCCTCGCACACGTCATCGGGGTAACCGCGCTCACGCAGGATCTTCACTCCAGTGGAGGGGTGTTCTTCGGTCGGCGACCGCTCATGGTTCGGATATCGTTCGTAGTCGAAGTCGTGAAGGACTCCCACGATGCCCCACTTCTCCTCGTCCTCTCCATACTTGTTGGCATAGGCACGCATTGCCGCTTCTACAGCATACATGTGTTTGCGAAGCGCGTCGGATTGCGTGTATTCGTGCATCAGTTCGAGTGCTTCTGCGCGGTTCATTGATTTCTCTCCGGTACCCATCGTTCGAGCCAGTATTCGAGCATCAATATCGCCCAGAGCGCTCGCCCGTGATTGGCGTGACGGCTCCGGTGCTCACTGAGAAGTTGACGAACATTGCCTGGATGCAACAGGCCCTGGCTTTCGATCCGTTTGACGTCGAAGAGTCTTTCGACCTCCGGCTTCAGATCTGCGTTCAACCAAGTAGCTACCGGCACGCTCAGTCCACGTTTTTTGCGGAACACCAACTCTCGCGGAAGCCACCTGCGGGCGACTTGCTTGAGCAGCCACTTGGTGGTTGATCTTCTGACCTTGAGCCTGGAATCGAGCGCCAATGCGAAAGCTGACACATCCCGATCGAGATAGGGTGCTCGGGCCTCGATCGACATCAGCATCGTGGCACGATCGACCTTCGGGAGAAGGTTTTCCCGCAGGTAGGTGTAGTAATCGAAGGCGCAGGCTCTAGCGACAGGGTCGCCTTCCTCAGGAAACACCTGCGGATCGTATTCTCCTTCCAGAAGATCTGGATTCAGTATCGAACTCCCTGCACCAGTGCCAAACCAGGACATGTGTCGATCTGGAAGCGGGAGGTCTACGCCTTCGAAAAAGCGCCGCACGAGGTACCCCAGAGACACCTTGCGTTCCAGCGACGCCGGTTTCCCTTCGGCCATTCTCGCCAGCATCCGCCGAGCATTGGCCGGGAGCCTTTGGAAGAAAGAAGCAGCCCGATGGCCAATGTAGGTGGGGTATCCTCCGAAGAGTTCATCGGCTCCCTCACCCCCAAGCACGACTTTCACGTGGTCGCGCGCGGCACTAGCGAGGAGGTATATAGGCAGGATCGCCGGATCTGCACTGGGCTCGGCCAGGTTATCGACGATGGTCCCCAGAGCTTCTGTTAGCGCCTTCTGATCCGCAACGATCGCGAGATGATTCGTGCCGAGATGCGAGGCGAGCTGCTGTGCAGACGGGTTCTCGTCGAATTGCGGTTCGGTGAAGCCGACGGAGAACGTGTTGGTGGCACCGGGTTCCACAAAGTGGCACGCCAGAGCCGCAATCAGGGAGGAATCCACACCCCCACTCGTGAAGATGCCGACCGGTACATCGCCGGCGATCTGTTTCTGGACTGCCTTCGAGAGGAGCGATTCTAGGTGGGCCGCAGCATCTTTGGCGGTCATGGGAGCTCCGGGAATCATGCTAGGTTCCCAGTACCGCCATTCCTGTTGACCCGTTGACGAAAAAGTCAAAGAGGTTCCAGCTCCAGCCTTCTTTATGTGCTCGAACATCGTTTTTGGTTCAGTGACGTATCCGAGAGTCACAAAGTCGCGAACCGCCTTCACATCCAGGTCCCGACTCAACGTCGGCAAGGTCAGGAGTGCTTGGACTTCGGATGCGAACCAGATCTCATCACCAACGCGGCAGTAAAACAGAGGTTTCTCGCCTGCTCTATCTCGAGCGAGCAACAGCTTGCGCTCTCTCGCATCGTAGATTGCGATTGCGAACATACCATCCAGTTCCGAGACGCAAGCAGGGCCCAGATCCAAATAGAGCGGCACGACCGTCTCGACGTCAGAGCGGGATTTGAACGGGTATCCCGAGTAACGTTCCCGCAACTCCGGTGCGTTGTAGATCGCTCCGTTGGCGATTACCCAGACGTGTCCCGTTGGATCGGTGAATGGTTGATCGCCGGTTGGAAAGGGATCGAAGATTCTGAGTCGCTCAGCGCCGAGCGCCGCACGTGGTGCCGTAAGAATCCCATGCGCGTCTGGGCCTCTGTGGCGCAACAAGCGCCCCATCTCTCGAGCCTGCTCGGCATTCTTGAGCGGTGCGTCACCGAGTGCAACGGCGCCGTAGATACCGCACACGACTATCGCCCCATTCGAGCCAGGGTCTCCCGCCCACAGGGACCATATGCGACGTATTTATCGGTTGCCACAATGAGGCTCAGATGACTCAGCGCTTCTCGCGAAACTGCGTCTTCACTGGAGACAACGAAGACAGTGGGTTCGGAGCAGGTGAGGAGTGCTTCTTGCCACCAGTCTGCCCGTCGTAGCGTCGATCCGAAGCCCCTGTATTGATGGATGTGCCTGGTGAGATAGTTGCTGGTCAGTTCCGATCCGTCGGCAGTAGCAACAGTCATCGTGTTCTGCAAATAGAACGGGAGGGATGGAGGGTAAGCGCCTACTCCCACGACTCTCACGGAGTTCCCGCCTGCATCGGTTATGGCATCGGCAAGCCAGGCGGCTGAGCGTTCGTTGCCGATCGCTTCCATCAAGGCGTGACTCGAAAGCGGAATCGCCGCCACGGGAATGGAGAGTGCCAGCAACAAGAGATCCTTCCGCCGGTGAGCAAACCACGCCAAGACTCCAGCTCCAAGACAAACCGTACCCATCGTAGCGGCGGTCCGTGGGATGGCTGCGGCGATTTCAGGGCTCGCCGGTACGAGGTTTGGAATGGTCTTGCTTGTAGCTGCGAAGAACAGGCCAAGGGCAACGAGCCCGATAGCACCCCCGCGGGCCCCTGGTATCCTTGCTGAACGCCCTTGCCAGGAGGCCGAGATCAAGAGCGCAATGGCCGGGATCATCGGCAGTACGTACTGCGGACGTTTGGATTGGGACAGCGTGAAGAAGACGAGAGGCAAGGCGATCCAGAGAAGCAAGAAGAGAATTCTCCGGTCCAATCGTCCATTCTCGTCGCGATGTTGAAAGCAACTCCGTCCCGAGCCGGCGAGCACGAGCGACCATGGTAGGGCTGCTGCGGGAAAGATGGCGAGAAAGTACCAAAACGGGCCGGCTCGCCCGAGCTCAGATGTTGAGAATCGACGTGCCGTTTCGGTTATCAATGCGTATTCGAGAAAACCGGGAATCCTCAGCGATACGGCAATCACCCAGGGTGCAACGATAGCACCGAACAGCAACAGCGCGATCGGGTCGACCACGGAACGCCAAGCCCGGTAGCGAAGTGCGAATGGCAGAGCAATCAGCACCGGCAGTGCGATGGCAATCGGACCCTTGGTGAGTACGCCGAAGCCGATGGCTACCCATGCGAGTGCAGTCCAGCCTTCTCCACTACCCACTCCGCTGGCGGAAAGGCGGTAACGCGGCAGCGCGGCAGGATCCTCAGCTTCAATCCGTCCGCCCGTCCGCCTGTCTGCCTGTCCGCCCTCTATCCGCTCGTCGATCGCGAGGTAGAATCCCACCAACGCCAACACCACGAAGAACGTCAGTGTGCTGTCGAAGATCACGATTCGCGCATAGGCCAGCGTAAACGGCGTAGCGGCAGTGGCAATCGCAGCCGTCATGCCTGCACCACGGCCAAAAAGCCTGCGCGCAAACCATGCGACAAGGGAAACCGTGGCGAGAGTGAACAGTAGTGATGGGAACCGTGCCGCGAAGACGGTGGGGCCCAGGACCTTCATGGTCACGGCACCCACCGCGAAGTACAGAGTCGGCTTGTCGAGATACGGCAACCCGTTCAGGTGGGGCAGAACGTAGTCGCCTGTCGTTACCATCTCCCTTGCGATTTCAGCATTGCGCCCTTCGTCCGGGTCGAACAGTGCATAACCAGTCATGTTGTGCATCAGCGCCGCCAAGCACACCACGACGCAGGCAATCAACCAAGGGCTCGGTAACGCTGGTTCTAGTTTTTTCACCGGCGCGAGAAGGTTAGTGATTTCCGGATGGTGATCGATTCTGATCCGGCGAAGTCTGAGAAGGGCTCGGACCCAAAGAGACGGCGATCGGTACAGTTGTCTGGATTTCGGAATCCACATTGATCACGAATCTGTACTTCCCCGGCTTTTGAAACGGGACGTCAAATGCGAGCACAGCCCCCGCTTCCACCTCGAGGACTCCAGCGGGCGGCTCTGGAAAATTAACCTTTCCTTCGCCATTGATGATCTCTTCGTCTTCTTCGTTCATTAGGCGGATTCGCACATCGTGTTGGCCGACCTCTGTTCGAGATCCTTTCAGCCGGATCACGAGATGAAGTCTCGGGTGTACTGTAGGGAACTTCTGCACCCAGATGTGCTGAAACAGCCCGATTACTGACAACTTGCCGAACTGGTCGACAAGCGCATAATCGCACACGACCGCGAAGTCGATGTTCATTGGTATTCACCCCCAACCGGGACCGCCGCACGCTGCGGAGCGGCACTCAAATGAGACTTCCAGGACACAAATCGATCAAGGAGCACATCTCGCACTTTGGAGTTCGGGCTACACACACAGCACGCCCATGATGAATCAGAAGGTGGGGCCACGGAGTCCACTCCTTCTTCGGCACGATTTGCATTAGATCGCGTTCGATCTTCTCTGGGTCTTGGTTACGAGTGAGCTTCAGCCGGTTGCTGATCCGCTTGACGTGAGTATCGACAACGATTCCCTCATCAACCCCGTATGCGTTTCCTAGAACTACGTTTGCCGTCTTCCGTCCGACACCGGGCAACTTGACCAGTTCGTCCATCGAGCTGGGAACCGCGCCGTCATGCCGATCAATCAGTGCTCTTGCCATGCTGAGGATGGACTTGGTCTTGTTTCGAAAGAAGCCGGTAGACCTGATCTGCTCTTCGAAGACCTCAGGGTCAGCATCAGCGTAGTCCGCGGCGTTTCTGTACTCGCGGAAGAGGTGCTTTGTGACTTCGTTCACGCGTTTGTCCGTACACTGTGCGCTGAGGATCGTTGAGACGAGCAGCTCGAGAGGGTCAGCGTGTCTCAGGGAGCAGCCAGCATCCGGGTACAGCTTCTTCAGCCTTCGCAGAATCGGCTTGACGCGTTCTTTAGCTGTCGTCATGAATCGTCAATCCTCGGCTGTCGGGTCGGTGTTGTCGCTCCCCGGCTCGTGGTCACGCGGCAAGAACTCGCTGGCGATTGTCAGGAATCGCTCCCGTTCCTCGAAAAACGGTATGTGCCCTGAGTCTTCAAAGACCTCCAGTTGAGCACCTAGCAGCGTTGCTGTCTGCTGGGACGACGACAGCGGGATGGGGTCGTATCTTCCGTGGATCACCAGTGTCGGAACGGAAAGAGAGGAGATCTCGTTGGTCAAGTCGTAGTCTCCGAGGCTCCTCCATACTGCCTCGCGAACGCGGTGCGAGATCCGAAACGGTGCAATGCCAGTGGGTTTCTTCGGGTCCTTCAGGTACGGTGCCAAGGTCAGCTCGAATGCACGTTGCCTGAACGCGTCGGGATCGCGCCTTCTCAGGTCCGATCGAAGAAGTTCGCGTTGCTGGTTCAGGATTCCCAGATCGGCCGTCCGCCGGCTCAGCTCGTCCAAATAGCCGCGTCGGCCCTTTGTGGTAATCGAAGCTGGAGTCACTAGGAGCATTCGCTCGATGCGTTCGGGGTTCTGGATCGCGTAGAGCAGGGCAAGCAAAGCGCCCCAGGAATGTCCTATGATCGTGGCCCGGCGGATCAGCCAAAAATCGATCAGATATCGCAGATCGTCTACGTGGCAATCCCAATCCAAAGGAACTCTTGGTGACACGCGAGACTCACCGCAGCCGCGTTGATCGTAGTACCGTAGTCGCCGGCCAAGAGCAAGCGCGTCGACTGCGGGCAGCAACGAAGTGTGGCCGGCGCTGGGTCCCCCGTGGACGACCACGACATCAGGTCCTTTGCCAACCGTACGTGTGAAGAGGTCCACTCCGTTCACCGTTACCGTCTCGACCATAGGTGACCTCAAAACGTCCGTCAGGGCTGCTTTGGTCAATGACACCTCTTCCAAAAAGTTGACCGAGCGGCCAAATTGACCGCTCGGTCAGGACGGGTTTGCCTCGACCTACGTGGCTCAGGCTCCTTGTGCGAGATCAGCGAGCACCGCCGATAGTAGCTGATAGAACTGTCCTACTGTGTCGATTTTGACACGTTCGTCAGGCGAGTGCGGAAACTCGATTTGCGGACCGAACGAGATCATGTCCATGCCTTCGAGTTTCTCCCCAATGATGCCGCATTCGAGTCCGGCATGGATGGCTTTGATCTCCGGCTCTGAGCCGAGTTCTCTATTGTGGATTTCCTTGACGGTCTTGAGCAACGGGGATGCCAAGTTGGGTTTCCAACCAGGGTAGCTATCTCCCTCGGCAACGTCCGCCCCAACTAGTTCGGCTGTAGCACGAATGCGCTGACGCAGGGCCTCGAGGGCAGATTCTACGGAAGATCTGCTGCTCAATCCAATTTCCAGGGAGCCGTTCTTGGGTGACACCGTCGCCAGGTTTGTGCTAGTCTCAACGAGGTCCGGAATGTCATAGCTCATCGCCATGGCGCCATGTGGCATTGCTGTGACCAGTCGCAGCACGGTACCGGTCGTCGAGTCGTCCCACACCTCCGCCGGAGCGGCAATGGCCTCCATCTCCGAAGTCATATCGGGCTCCGCTGGCCGGAACTCATCCTTGATGATTGAAACCGCGTTCTCGTAGGCCTTCTTGAACGAATCCAGGTTGGCTTCGGGAACGACGACGGTGGCGAAAGCCTCGCGCGGGATTGCGTTGTGTGCGCTCCCTCCCTGCAAACCAGCGAGATTGATGCGCGTTCCATGCATTCTGCACGTGTAGATCGCCCGCACGAGGAGCTTGATGGCATTGCCGCGCTGCAGATGTATGTCGCACCCGGAGTGACCTCCCTTTAGCCCCCGAAGTTTGATCTCTATGGCAGCGCTACTGGCCGCAGTAGCGGTCGTGTGAATAGGTACGGTCACTGCGCTATCTCCACCACCTGCGCAGCCGACGTACAGGATCCCTTCCTCCTCGGAGTCCAGATTCAAAAGAGTCCGCCCTGTGATCATGCCGGCCTCCAGGCCAGCCGCGCCCGTCAGGCCCGTCTCTTCATCTACCGTGAACAGCAGTTCGAGCGGCCCGTGAGTGAGATTCTTTGCTTCCAGCGCAGCGAGTGCGGCGGCGATGCCAATCCCGTTGTCGGATCCCAGCGTCGTGCCCACCGCTGTCAGGTACTCTCCATCACGTTCAGGCTTGATGGCATCTTTCTCGAAATCGTGTTCCACGTCCGAGTTCTTTTCATTCACCATGTCCAGATGGTTCTGAAGCACGGTCACCGAAGCACGTTCAAAACCTTCTGTGCCTGGCTTTCTAACCACGAGATTCCCCATCCCATCAACCTGATAATCGAGTCCGTTGCGTTCGGCTATGCCGATGATATGCTCGCGGAACGCGGCCTCATTCCCTGAGCCGCGCGGAATCGTGAGTATCTGGTCGAAATGACGCCAGAGCGGTTGCGGCTCGAGTGTCTCAACGAATGTCATTATTGCCTCCTGTTAGCAGTCGTATTGTACAGCGTGAGGCGCCGCTACACGAGAGGCAGGTTCGCCGAAAGCCGTTGGCGTGACACATCCGATTTGACAGGGCTTTGTAACAGCGGCTAGAATTTGCGGGTTCTATCCACTCTGCTCAGGGAAGGCCTTTATGGAGAACAAGCCATTCGCACCCTTTGTTCCGGCATCGAAAGACCTGCCCGAACTCACACTGAAGGCAGTGTTGCTCGGCGCAATCATGGCCGTCACGCTTGGCGCCGCAAACGCTTACGTCGGCATGACGGCGGGTCTCACCGTCGCCGCCACGTTCCCTGCCGCGGTGGTTGCTATGGCGGCCCTACGAGGGTTTGGCGGCTCGATTCTCGAGGAGAACATTGCCCGAACGACTGCTTCGGTGGGTGAGGCACTGGTTGCCGGTGCAATTTTTACCATCCCTGCCTTCCTCATCAGTGGCGCTTGGGATGAGCTGCGTTACCTGGAAAGCACCGCCATCATGTTGATCGGTGGTGTGCTCGGTGTGCTCTTCGTGATTGTGCTGCGACGCACGTTGGTAGTGGAAGCGGATTTGCCATTCCCCGAGGCCGTTGCGGCGGCGGAAATCGTCAAGGCCGGCCAGGGTGGACAAACGGGCGCCTCCCACCTTTTCGCTGCAATGGGTCTTGCTGCCGGTTGGGAACTCCTGAAGAATGGAAACGGTATCCAATACGTTCAAGCCAGCACGCAGCGGTTTTTCTCCTTCGGTCGATCGGCCATCGACATTCTCCAGGAGCGGTTCGAGTACGTAGGAGGCATGTTGGTGGCGACACCAGCTGCCTCGCCGATGCTGATGGGAGTGGGGTTCATTGTCGGCACTCGGATCTCGGCTGTGTTGTTCAGCGGCGCTGTAATGGGATGGCTGCTGATGGTTCCGCTCGCACTCTTTCTGAACCCGGGTTTGAGTGCGGCCCTCGGCCCCGACTCCACGATGCTCGACCTCGCCAACTCGGTATGGTCGCGACAGGTCAGGCCTTTGGCCGTTGGCACAATGATCGTTGCTGCCTTCTACACGTTGTTCAACCTGAGAAACTCACTGGTCACCGGCATTTCGAAGGCCATCAAGAATATTGGAGCCACTGGCGAGGCAGGTTCGGCTGACCGCACCGAGATCGACATCGACCTCAAGAAAGTGCTCATTGGGGTGGCGGTGGCTGCAGTTGCCGTCTTCTTCCTGTATCTGCACTTCTCACATTCGGTGGTCGGTGCATTGACGCTCACATTGGTCATGGTCATTATCGGCTTCCTGTTCGCAGCGGTGGCTGGATATCTGGTGGCCTTGATCGGTAGTTCGAACAACCCAATCTCGGGTCTCACACTCAGTGCACTGATCATTGCAGCGGTCCTAATGGTAATGCTTGGCTTGACTGACGTCCGCGGGGTGGCTGCGGTGCTCGCCGTGGCCGGCATTGTCTGCTGTGCCGCCGGTATTGCCGGGGACATGATGCAGGACCTCAAGGTTGGACACATCTTGGGAGGCACACCCTACAAGATGCAGATCGGTGAGATCATCGGTGTGATCTTCGCCGCGCTCGTGCTCACTTTCCCGCTCATGGCTCTTCACCGGGCGTACGAGATCGGCTCTGCGGCCCTGCCGGCACCTCAGGCTGGGCTCATGGCTCTCATGGCACAGGGTATCGTTGCTGGGCAGATGGCGTGGCCCCTCGTCATTGCGGGAATGTTCCTCGCCTTGGGCCTAATCCTGATCAAGGCACCGGCACCAATGCTAGTCGCGGTTGGCATGTATCTGCCGTTCGAATCCACCTCTGCGATCTTCGTGGGCGGGCTCATCAAGTGGCTGTTCGATCTCAGGCTGAAGGCTTCGGGCGCCACAGAGGAGGAAACCACTCGGGCCAACAACACGGGGATCCTGCTGTCATCGGGGTTCATCGCCGGAGAGTCGTTGATGGCGGTCGTACTCGCGCTGCTAGTTATCGGCGGCGACTTCATGCCGTCATTGCTGAGCTTCCAGAGCTTGACCTTTGGATTCGAACCCAGCTTGCTCCTGAGCGTGATAGCGTACCCGGGAGTGGCGTTCCTGCTGGCCTGGTTCACCATCAGCAAGATGCGGCAGCACTAGCGCTCCGCGGCGTCTACGGTCCAGAGGTTTTGACTTTGATGTCTGTTGAGAGAGCCGCCAACCGAGAGGGAGGCGGCTCTCGTTCACCTGGGTCGGTTTTTTCGGAGGCAGACGGTTTTGTGGAGACGTAAACGCACGGATGAACTGGAGGCCGTCAACCTCTTGGAGGTGACACCGGTCAGGCTCGCCGAGTGGGAAGAGAAAGGGGAGCGTGTCGTTGTTGTTCGCCCAGGACCCACGAGAATCGGCCTCGCAGGGATCATAGATCGCCTACTCTATCTGTTGTCGGCCAGGAGGATCCGACTCGACTCCGTGGGTAGTTTCGCTTGGCTGAAGCTGGATGGCGAGCTGACGGTAGGGCAGGTCGCCGAATCGTTGCGCGAGGAGTTCGGCGCGAAAGCGGACCCCGCTGAGGATAGGCTCGGACACCTAGTCAGGGTGTTCCGACGTGAGGGGCTGGTCGCGTATCGGGGCTGGGACGATGAGGTGCTCGACAGGACTGTGGCAGCAGGTCAGTCGCGATAGCTCACCAAAGCAGCAGTCAAAACCCACCAAAAATGGACGGTTCGTGGTCTGGAGCGCACTGTCCGTAACTTCGAATCGTGCATCCATAACCACGTAAGCATGATTCGTAGCCTCGAATTGGCGATTCGTGGCTTCGCACAGGTGATCTCACCGTGAACCCGATCGTTCTTGGACAGGAATCGTCTGTTCCTAGTTACGAACTCTGCTTTCCTGTCTACGAACAGGTCGTTCGTAATCACGAACGGCTGCCATTTTGGCAGGTCCTGACGCTGCTGCACAATGCCCTGGCGCAGTAGGTTGTTGTTTCGCAAGCACTTACGTGATTACGTAGAACAACGGCGATTTGGATAGATGCTATAGCTCACCAACGTTGC
>JBDGYW010000141.1:0-11037 GCA_039588935.1 Gemmatimonadota bacterium
CGTATCACGACCGCCGTAGCGCATACATCTTCGTGTTAAACCCTTTCGGCACGCAGGGGGATGCCCACTTCACGAATGAAAGTTTGGTCGTTCCCGATGATTGGATGTGGGAGGGTGTTTATTCGAGCGACGCGCGCATCACCGATCGTGGCTGGGAGTTGGAGGTGGCCATCCCACTCACGACAATTCGGTTCGACCCGGCGAATGTCGAAACTATGGGCGTGGCTTTTTACCGTTCGATCCGCAGAAAGAATGAGGAGGTTACCTGGCCGCATATTCCCCTGGCTTACACCGGTAGTTTGGAAGAGGGAATGGATCAGGCTTCCCGATTCGGTACGCTGGTCGGGCTAGAGGGGTTGAGGCCGGGGCGGCATGTAGAAGTGAAGCCGTTCGCCATCCTCGGTGGGCAGAAGCGAGCGGGGGAGGACGAGACCACCGCGACCCACGAGGTAGGGCTCGATGTGAAGTGGAGCATTACGCCGAGCCTCACGGCCGACCTTACCTACAACACTGACTTCGCACAGGTCGAAGCCGACAACGTTCAGATCAACCTCACCAGGTTCAGCCTTTTCTACCCCGAGAAACGAGAGTTCTTCCTTGAGCGCTCGGAGTTGTTTCAGTTCGGGAACAGCCGCGAGACCGAAGTCTTCTTCAGCCGCCGAATCGGACTCACGAACGATATCATAGGGGGTGGACGTCTCACCGGTCAGGCCGGGCCGTTCTCCGTCGGGTTCCTAAACCTCCAGACCGCGGAAAATACCACCGACGACATTGCCGGAGCCAACAACACCGTACTTCGCTTGAGGGGTGATGTGGGGCCGAGGGCCACGGTCGGAGGGATCGTCACCAACTACCAGAACTCCGAGACCTACAACCGAGTAGCCGGCGCGGACCTGCGCTACCGGTTCCTGAGCAGCAGCAGCGTCGGAGCCTGGTTTTCCAACACCTGGCAAGATGGCGGCGATCAGTCCGGCACTGCCGCCGGGTATGTTGGATTGCAGCTTCGAAACGACCGATTCTCGTTCGCGACAGACTACACCAACATCGGCGAGAATTATCAGCCTGCCCTCGGCTTTGTGCGCCGGCGGGACATGAAACACTATGGTGGCACGGTATCCTGGACGCCGCGCTTCGAGCAGAGTGGGTGGGCCCGCCAGGCCTCCTTCATGTTGTTGGGGAATTACATCGAGAGTCAGGAGGGCGTAAAGCAGTCTGACGAACTCATATTCTACCCGAGTCTCACCTTCCAAAACGGCAACTACATTCTCGTAGGACTCACCCATCGCTGGGAGCGGCTCGAGTTGCCTTGGGCGATCCGGCCGGGTGTCGTGATTCCACCTGGTGATTACCCGTACAACTACGCGGGAGTTCTCTTCCGCACCAACGACTCCCGAGCGCTATCGGCGCGGGGCGTAACACACAGGGGGAACTATTGGAACGGCAGCTGGTTCCAGTACGGCGGTGCGGTAACCTGGAAGACTGGACCACACCTCGAACTGACCGGCAGTTTCGATCGGAGAGAGATCGAGCTGCCGGTAGAAAACGGCGAATTCGAGACGACCATTCTGGGGTTGAACGTGCTAGGGGCTGTGACCCGAAAGCTCTTCGCAAACGCGCTGGTTCAGTACGACAACGACTCCGAGACCATACAGGCCAATATCCGCATCGACTGGATCCACACACCCGGGAGCGACCTGTTCCTGGTTCTGAACACCGGCTACTTCGAGGGGGAGTTGATGGATCCCCGCGACGAGAGATGGGTGAACCGAGCCGGGGTGATCAAGCTGACCTATCTGAAAGCGTTCTAACCTCGGATTGCCTAGGCAACTCCCCATCGAACGGAGGGGGTAGCAGGAACGCCGCTTCTCCCGATCGGAACTCTGCGGAGTCGGGCTGCATGTTAGGCACTGCGGGTTCCTGTATCACCTAACGTTCACAACAGTGCGTCCCTGAATCGCTCCCACTAGAATCTTCTGACAAAGCGCTGGGACATCTTCAAGCGAAGCGTCCCGCGCCATCCTGTCCAAATGTCCTTTCGGGAGGAGTTCAGACAGGCGCTGCCAGGCGACTTCCCGGTGCCCCATAGGAGCAAAGTTGGAGTCGATGCCGAGCAGGTTTACGCCACGCAGGATGAATGGCAGGACCGTCGTGCCCAGTGCCACGCCGCCGACATTGCCGCTGATCGCAACGCTTGTGTGCGGGGCCATTGTCCGCAGTAGGCCGGCTAGCGTATCGCCGCCGACCGCGTCTATTGCCCCGGCCCACCGCCCTTCCTCTAAAGGACGCTTGGAACGTGCTGCCAGTTCGTTGCGGTCAACGAGGTGCTTGGCGCCGAGCGATCTCAGGTAGTCGTGAGCTTCGGTCTTGCCAGTCGATGCCACGACATCGAAACCCAGTTGTCCCAAAATGGCGACTGCCATGCTGCCGACTCCGCCTGACGCGCCGGTGACTATCACCTCTCGTCCGTCAGCCGGACTCAGATTGTGTTCTTCGAGTGCCATAACCGACAACATTGCGGTTAGCCCCGCTGTGCCAATAATCATCGACTCTCTCAGCGTCAATCCCTCCGGCAAGCGCACCAGTGTCGCCGACCTGACCCTGTTCAGCTGGGCATAACCACCCCAATACCGTTCGCCGGTTTCGAAACCGGTCAGGATTACTTCGTCGCCCTCCGCGAAGTCCGGTGACTTTGACTCGACGACCGTCCCGGCCAGATCAATGCCCGGCACCATTGGGAAGGCACGCAGCACCTTGGCCTTGCCGGTGACAGCCAACCCATCTTTGTAGTTGAGTGTGGAGTAGGCCACCGCAATGACGACATCTCCTGCGTCGGGCAAATTGTCGCGGCTCATCACCCGCACGTCCGCGGTGGTCGCTCCATCTTGTTGGTCTACGATTAGTGCTTTGAAGTTGTCAGTCATGATTGGTGTGGGAGTGTGTTTGCCAGCTCAAGAGAACCAGAAGTGTTCTCCTCGATTGAATTTGGCCGAATAGTCTCAGGCAATCTGCGGAACCTTCCTCGGCAGGATCTCCTGTGCATTCGGGTTGTCGACCCAATAGGAGAACGTGCCCACCATGCCCCCAACAAAGAAAACCTCAATCAGGCTTTGCCGTGCTGTTCGCGAATTGCACGTATTCGTTTTGTGTGATGTACGACATGCCGGGCTTGAACTTCAATCGCGGTGCCCACGGACACTCTTTCAGTTTGCCCGTCCGGCCGTCGCATGCCGATCGATCGTTGCCAAGCATCGGGTACCTGTTCCAGTAGCTGCAAAACATGGGCTCGGTTTGCCTTGAACAGAGCCAGTGATACATCAACGGACCGACGCGAGTACTCCCAGCGCTCGGCCCACTCGTCTTGCGACAGCGCCCAGTACCACTCGAGTGTGAACTCGCCCTCCTCGTTGCCGAGCGCGGACTTGATGCAAAGCTTCCAGAAATCATCTCCATCGACTATGTGGTGCACAATCTGTCGAATGGTCCAGCCAACCTGCGATCCACGGGCATCGAGATCCGCCTCACCCGAGCCCGCCAAAGAGGTCTCGAGCAGCGCTGGGCCCTGTGCATATTGGGCCAGGATCGATGTCTGATTGTCCTTGGACTTCATTGCGACTTCCTGTTGAAACGGTGAACCCTACCTGGTTTCGGCCCGAGGATCGCATGTCAGAAAGAAGAAGCGTCCCCCTGCCGGAAGCGAGCGTGCGCCCCCTCGCCTTTGCAGGCCTACCTGCCGCCCTCCAGACGCTGCAATCTCTCCCGCGCGAGCTGATGCTCCGGATCTATCTCCAGGGCCCGCCGACACTGCCGCACGGCCTCGTCGCGGTCGCCCTTCGACTCGTAAGCCTCCCCCAGTGCCGCATGGACGTCCGCGGAGCCGGGGTACAAGGATAGGCAGAGTCTCAGAAGCAGGATGGCCTCATCGGGTGCGCCGTGACTGCGCAAGCCGTGGAGGGCGTGCCCGACCAGATACTCCTCCGGGATTGGGATAGGGAAACCATACCGATCGGTCAGTCCCTGGAAATGGGCCTGCACGCTGTCGGGCCCAAGCGCCCAAGCCTCTCCCTCCAGCTCCCAGCCCTCGAACAACTGTTTCAGGTTCTCGTAGAAGGCCGGAAGAGCTACCGAGCCGTGACTTTCTTCGGGATAAAAGCTGTATCGATACTCGAATCCATCGGGGGCCCGGGCTTCGGCCAGACTCAGGAACTCAGCCAACCTACGAGTTTCCTCTTCGCCTTTTTGTTCCCCTGATATGAATAGGAAATGCCGCCATCTCGGCATACCGTCGAACAGGCTCGTTGTGCTCTTGAGCCATTCGAACTGGTTCCAGTAAAGACTGGGGCTGAAGGCAAGAGTGGCTTGGAAGAGCCCCGGTGTCCGCGACAGGCTCTCTACAGCGAACAGGCCGCCGAGAGAGTGGCCCACCAGGATCCTGAACGGGTGTGTGCGGTAGGATTCGTCGATCCCGGGGATCAGTTCCTCCTGGAGAAACCGTTGGAACGGTTCGGCGCCCCCACTGGTCGCCCAGTCACCATTCTCCTCGTTTGACGGAGAGAAGGTGAGTTCCCTCATACGGTCTCCCTGCGAGACACCGACCACGATCATCTCCGGGACCATATCGTACATCGCCATATACTGGACGATGCCGGCGAACGGCTCGAAGTAGTCGCCACCGTCGAGAAGGTAGAGCACAGGGTAACGAGCGGCGCCGCGCCCCTCCTCTTCTCGGTAGCTCCGAGGGAGCCGGATGAAGACTTGGCGCGTTTCCTCGAGGTGTTGCGAGCGGAAATCGATGCGGTGCCCGAATGCTACTGGTGAGGTGTTCGGAGCCTCCTGGCCGCCGAGAGGCGACGAGCCCAATACGAGTGCGCAGGCCAAGGTCAAAGCTGTGGTTTGTTTCATTCTGTCCTCCTCTGTTCGGTCTGACGGTCATTACAGAGGAAGGGGGTAGCTGGAAAGACTATCGCCATGCCGCGATCCCGGTGGTCTGTGGGGACAACGTGAACTACGGATTGAGGCAGGATTCGGTTTCCGGCAAAGGAAGTTGTACGGGGGCCGCATTGACGAGTTCAATCCAACGGTGCCATGGAAGCCGGAAGCGTAAACGTGCGACGCCTGCTACGTTTGGACGAATAGGGAAGAAACCGGATGGACAAAGCAACGCGCCGCCAACATTCAATGCGTGAAAACGGGCAGCAATAGGAGGCAAGGGCGAATGGATGCCAGCAGACGCCGCTTCTTGAAGACAAGTATCGCCGCGAGCGGAGCACTCGGCCTCGGGGTAGGCCACACGTCGGCTTTCGCTGCAAGCTCCCTGTCTGAGAGTGAGGCACGCCAATCGAGCGGTCCGCCGCAATCGCGCCCTCTCGACATACTGATATTGGGGGGGACCAACCTCACCGGTCCCCATCACGTGCGCTACGCACTGGAGCGGGGCCACACGGTCACCATCTTCACCCGTGGCCGGAGAAAGCCAGGCCTTTTCCAAGATGCGTTTGAGAACGTAGAGCACTTGATCGGCGACCGAGAGGATAATCTCGAGGCGCTCCGCGGCCGGAGCTGGGACGCCGTGATCGACGCCTCGGGTATGAACGAGAGGTGGACGCGCGACTCGGCTCAGCTCCTCAAGGACGCCGTAGGAACCTATCTCTACATCTCGTCAACCGGCGTTTTCTATCCGTACTTGACCAGCGACATCAAGGAAGACACCGAGCTAGTGCTGGAAGACGAATCCGGGGGCGATGACAGGGCGTCATGGTACGGCGTTATGAAAGCGCTTTCTGAGAACGAAGCCCGGCAAGCTTTCGGGGAGCGCGCCTGCATAGTGCGACCGGGATACATCGTCGGCCCATTGGACAGCACCCACCGAGGCACTTACTGGCCGGACCGCCTCACCAGGGGCGGTGAGATACTGGTTCCCGGCAAGAGGACCGACCAGGTGCAGCAGATAGACGTCCGGGACCTGACGGAGTGGATCATCCATCTGCTCGAGAACGAAACCCGCGGGGTGTTCAACGCAACCGGCCCCGCGTCGCCCATCACGATAGAAGAGTTCGTATACGGCATGCGAGCCGCCACGTCGTCCGAACCGACTTGGACCTGGGTGGACGATTATGACTTCCTTGAGGAGCACCGGATCTACGCAGCGATTCCTTGGGTCTTGCCCACGGGCAACAACCTGGGCTCTCAGTGCATAAACATCGACAGGGCCAAGGCGGCGGGTCTAACGTTCCGCCCGATTGCCGTGACCGCGATGGATACTCTGGAGTGGTACTACTCAGACGCTCTCACCGACGAGGAGCGTGCCACACCCCCCATGGCAATTACGCCCGAGCGCGAAGTGGAACTCCTGGCCGTTTGGAAGGCACGGGCGCCGTAACGAAACAGGAGGAGTGAGATGCACCCCTCACTCCTCCCTCAGCGCCTCCACCGGATCCACTCGGCTAGCGCGCACGGCCGGAATGAGGCTCGCCGCCGCCGCGACGCACAGCAGTACCATCGGCACGGTCACGAAGATGACTGGGTCGCGCGCTCCTACTCCGAAGAGCAAGCTCTCGATCAGTTGCGCGGAAGCGTACGCGGCGATCACGCCCAGCACGATTCCAATCCCGGCGAGCGCGACACCGCGTCCCATCACCGCCCCGGCCACCTGCTTCTGGAACGCTCCGAGCGCCATGCGAATCCCTATCTCGCGGGTCCGCCTCGCGACAAGGAACGACTGCACGCCATAGAGACCTACTGCCGACAGCAGGAGTGCCAGGAAACCAAACAGCACCACCAGGATTGCCATCACCCGGAACTGCCCCAGTTCCCTCGCAACCACATCCTCGAGCGTCCGAATGTTGAAGATGGCCATGTTCGGGTCGAAGCTGCGGATCACCTGCTCGACCTGGCGAACCATCGACATGGCGTCGCCGACGGTTCCTATCGCGAAGGTCATCTCGGGCCGGAAGTTCTGGAGAAACGCGTGGTACGTTTGCGCGCGTGCTTCCTCGCCGATGTCGTAATACACGGCATTGCGCGCAACTCCGACCACAGTCCACTCCCGTTCCTGCCGCACGATAGTTTTTCCGATGGCGTTCTCACCCGGCCACACCTCTCCCGCGACGACCTCGTTCACGATCACTACGCTTGCTCCCTGCAGGTCGTCGGTCTCGACGAACTCTCTTCCCGAAACGATGGGTATTCCCATTGTCTCGAAGTAGCCCGGTCCTACCCTGTTGAAACCTGATCGGTATCTCTCTTCCTCGATGTATTCGGTGCCGGGCGCTTCGAAAGTGCTCCTCCACATCCCGCGAAACGGGACCCGGTCGGTGATTGAGGCATTTCTGACTCCGGGCAGCGTCTCGATGCGATCCAGCATCACCCGAATGAACCCCCTGCTCGCTTCCTCCGCGTACCCGTGGTTTGCGGGGATGACGTTGAGCAGAAGTTTCCGGTCCTGCTCGAATCCCAAGTCCACCCGTTGAGCGTTGAGCAGACTGCGCACGAAGAGGCCCGCTCCTGTGACCAGCACGATGGAGAGAGTGAGTTGGCCAACCACCAAGGCATTCCGAAGGTTGGCACGACTGCTGCCGTGCCCGATCCTGTGGAGAAAGGCAGCTACATCAGCCCGCGAAAGCTGCAACGCCGGTACTAATCCAGAAAGGACCGCCGCCCCTCCGGCGAGCGCGAGTGTGAACCCAACTACGGAAAAGTCGGGCCTGAAATCACCGGCGAACGACATTGGGATCAAGCCGGCCGCCAGATTCGCCGCCCAATAGGAGATCGTCATGCCGAGTGCCCCGCCAAGTACGGCGAGCAAGAGACTCTCCGTGAGCAGCTGGGCAACCACTCGGCTTCGGCTCGCGCCGAGAGCAGTCCTTATGCCCATCTCCCGCTCCCGTGCAGACGCGCGCGCGAGTAGCAGGATCGCGATGTTGGCGCACGCGATCAGAAGAACGGCACCAACTGCGAGAACGAGCGGCGTGAGGTATTGCCTCAACTGCTCCGCGCGCCGGCGAGTCAGGTGAAAATGTTCGCCCACTCCCACGTGATACGGTTGGTTATCCTCATCGAAGGCCGATTCGATCCAGGAGGCGAGACCTTCCTCCCACCGCGCTTGCAGTACGCTCATGTGAGCGTGCACGCCCTCGATTTCTACTCCCGGGCGAATTCGGGCCACGACGCGGAGCCAGAGCCATATGGAGCCTTCTACCGGTTCGAGGCCTTCTTCGCCACCGGGGGATATGGCGCCCACCATGTGGATCGGCAAGTAGAGATCGGGCGCGGTGTTCACGACATTGGGACCGCGGAACCTCCTCGGCACTACACCGATGACGGTGAACGATTGCCCATTGAGCACAATTGTGCTGTTCACGACGTCGGGGTCGGCCCCGAACTGGCGGTTCCAGAAACCCTCGCTGATCATCACGACGGGATATTCGCCCGGCACTTCGTCCTCTTCCGGCAGGAAGTTCCTGCCGAGCACGGGCGGCACGCCCAACACACTGAAAAAATTGTACGAAACCGTCCAGGCCTCCGCCTGCACCACTTCGTCACCCATTCCGACGGCAAGCGTGGTCGCCCCATCGTCGTAGGCCATCACGTCGGTGAATACGTCGTTGTTGTCCCGGTAGAACTCGTAGTCGGGGTAGCTGAAGTAGGAGTACTGGTCGTCTTCGTCCTGAATGGTCAAGCCGACGAGATCTTCCGGCTCGCTGATGCCGGGCGGCGTCTGCAGGAACAGCGAGTTGACGAGTGTGAACATCGTGCTGTTCGCGCCTATGCCCAGTCCGAGAATCAGCACCGCCACAAACGCGAAGCCGGGGCTCTTGGCCATTCCGCGGGCACCGTACCGGATGTCCTGCCCGAGCGTTTGAAGCGTGTGGCTCGACCCGCCTATCGAACTCAACCTGGCTTTCGAACCCAGATCATCACGCACGATCCCGTCGCGTTTTTCGCGCCAACCGCCAACCACGCGCCACACCGGTATCAGCAGAACCTCACGCCAGAACCGGAACCTGGCAGTGAATCTCCCTTTCCTCCTCCACACTTCGTAGCCTTCGATGAGGTCGCACTCGACCTCGTCTCGCTTCGGCTTTGCCGCGAGGCGACGCAACAGCCAAACGGCGAACCTTGGATAACGACTCACGGTGCCACCTTCCTACCGGTCGCGTCGGGGTCCATCTTTGCCCACATGCTGTTGCGGATGGTGTGAATCTCGGTTAGCTGTGTCAGGCCCGCGGGTGTAAGCCGGTAATGGCGCTTGCGCCGTCCGCCACGTACGGGAGTAGGCTCGCCCAGCCATGAGTCCACCAGGCCCTTGCGAACGAGTCGATCCAAAGCCGTGTATATCGCTCCGAGAGAGACGGCTCGTCCCGCCTCCTCGTCGAGAGCCTGCTGGATCGTGGCACCCGAAGCCTTCGCTTGGTTCATCCGTACCGAAAGCAGTACCAACTCCTCAAACTCACGCAGATGGTTCCCGCGCATGAAATCTCCCGCGTTCATTTTGGTCAGATGATTGTTACTACGTAATTGATATAAATAGGTTTCGCAGGGAAGGGCGGAATACAGATTCCTTGCGGCCCGAATGAACTTTTTTCCTGCGACGTGCGTCATTACCAATAGGTCGAAGGGGGGATAGTTGAGAGCGGATGTAGAACTACGATCGAACGCGCGCGGAGAGCTGCGACTCCACTTCCTGGTGTTGCGGTGTCAGGCCGGTGATGAACACGCCTTCGGGCAGCTGCTCGACTGGTTCGGCGAGCGCACTTTGGTCTATCTGGAGGGGCTGGTTGGTCGGGATGAGGCGGAGGATGTGCACCAGGAGGTATGGCTGGCCGTCTATCGCGGCATTCGGACCTTACACAACCCGCGCGCGTTCCGCACGTGGCTGTTTCGTGCCGCCCGACATCACGCGATCGACTTCCTCAGGCGGTGCAAACGGGAGCGGCGGTTGCTCGAACTCGCCGCGGTCGAGGCGAGAGTGCATGAACGAGGCGAAGAGGAGCCGGGCATCGGGATTGAGCCAGATGTCGTTCTGGATGCGGCCTTGTCCGAGCTGTCGCCGGCACATCGTGAGGTGATGACGCTCCGCATCAGGGACGAACTGAGCTACGCCGAGATCGCGATGGTCGTTGGATGTCCGATCGGGACGGTGCGGACGCGGCTGCACCGCGCGAAACAGAAACTCTATCAACTGTTACGGTGAGGTAACCATGAGTACAGAAATGTCACCTGCCTCTGAGAGGGTATGGTCGGTAATCGAGCGGGAGAAACGACGCGACAAGCTAGTGCGGAGAGTGAGCGTAACCGCATGGTCCGTGACCGGTGGCGCGGTGCTGGCATTCGGCGGCGTGACCGCTATGGAAGTGTGGCGGTATGTACAGCACGCAATCGGTGGTGAGGTCGGCTGGTCGGCTGTGTTCCAACGTACGATTCCTTTCGTCGGGGTCGTCGGGGTTCTGGGTCTGCTCATTGCGGTTCTCAGCACAGTTGGAATCTTCTTGAGACTCCGAACCGCGAGTCTTTCGGAGATCCAATTACGGCTGGCAGGCCTCGAGGAGATGATCGCGTCGCATCTGGAACTGCATGAGGACTAGCCAACTCAGGCAGGTCAACGGCTCACACTTCAGCGATTGGTGCCACCCTCCGCCGCAAGACTTGCGAGGTGCTGTCTCACGTCGTGGACTTGCGATTGCAGCTCTGCGTCGGCATTCTGCCAGAGTTTGACGAACCGGGCGTACTAGTCGAATGCGTTGTTCGTGTCTCCGCGCGCCTCGAGATGTCGATCGATCTCGAGTCGCACTTCCTGGGCAGCCTCGATGTCTTGCGTCAATTCGTCCAGAGTGACGTTGCCGGCGTGCAGCCGGAGCAGGTCGAGTCGCAAAGTCTCGAGGGCGGCGACTGTCGTAGCAAGGCGTTCCATTGCAGGGACATTCTCGCCGCGCCCGCGCAGCGCGAGCGCATCGGCCTCTAGTCTGGCCACGAGAGCCGGCACACCACTGAACTGCTGCCGTTGCTCCTCGGGCAATGCGGCAAAGAGCTGCTCGGCGGCCC
>JBDGYW010000142.1:0-12259 GCA_039588935.1 Gemmatimonadota bacterium
AGGGTGCCGCTTGCAGACTTCATCTGCGAAACTGGGTCCAGATAATGCAACGACGCTTCTCCCCGGAAGCACTTCCTCAAGCACTTCCGTCATTGGCTTCAGCGATTCAGCCTCCAGACCTTTCGACACGCTCACGATCAGACGTGACTCTTCATCTATCACCGATGCCATTCTTGTGGCCACTTCACGAACAGCGTGAGATGGGCTGGCCGAAAGCACGAGTTCGGCTCCCTGCAGAACCTCAGCAATCTCTCCGTGGGAGGTCAGTGCAACATCCAACGCGAAGCCAGGTAGGAACAAGGTGTTTTCATGCTGCTGGTTAATCGAGTCAACAACTTCTGGTTCTCGAGCCCAGATCCTGACATTATGCCCACGCCCAGCCAAGAGAGTTCCGAGCGCTGTGCCCCAACTTCCTGCACCAACCACGGCCACATTCATGAGGCGCCGACCCTCCTTTTGCCAAACCGATGTTCCGTTCCCAGCGCAAGTCTCCGGATGTTGGGCCTGTGAGTGAACACGATGAACACAGCCAATATCAGACCGACTCCGAAGGTATAAGCCTCATCAGGCAGTACGAACCATGCAGCCACAGGGAAAACCAACGCGCCGAGTATCGACGCCACCGACACGTACCCCGTAAGCGCCACCGCTACCACCCATACAACGAGACTGACAACGAACACTGCGGGCGCGAGGGCCAGCACTGCTCCACTTGCTGTGGCAACGCCCTTACCGCCTCTGAACCGCACAAATACCGAAAAAACGTGTCCGAAGACCGCTACCGACCCGAGAGTTATGGGTATCCAGGGTTCGGGACCCGCAAGCGGCGCAAAAAAAGACACAGGGATGATACCCTTGGTGATATCTACGATTGCTACCGGAACAGCATACTTCAGGCCAAGCACCCTATAGACATTGGTGGCCCCGAGGTTCTTGCTGCCAAGCTCGCGCAGATCCTTGCTGGCGAACGTTCGACCGACGATGTAACTCGTGGGAGTCGACCCAAGCAGATATGACGCGAAAATCCAAAAAGCCAAGATCACTCACCGTCCCCGCTTTCGACGGAACCTGAGGCGAATCGGAGTCCCCTTAAAGCCAAAAGTGGCTCTGAACCCGTTCTGGATGTAGCGCCGATAGGACTCGCTCACAACATCCGGTCTGTTCGACACAATCGCAAAAGTCGGTGGCTTTGTTCCAATTTGCGACGCGTAGAGCAGCTTAACCTCTTTGCCTGGTTTTTGCGGAGGTTGATTCCGATCGACAAGTGCTCCGAGCGTTTGATTCACCACGGCCGTGGGCGCACGGACTTCTCGAGCCGCCGCAACTTCGAGAATCAGATCCAACACCTTGCGCACTCTCATACCCGTTTCTGCCGACTCATACAAGAATGGGACAGCCTGTAAGAACGGCACCCTTTCCACTACTTCACGTTGCCCTCGGATTGCCGTGGTCGTGTCTTTCTCTTCAACCAGATCCCACTTGTTGACGGCAATAATCAGCCCTGTTCCCGCATCCCAAGCCAAGCGAGCTATCTTGAGATCCTGAGCGTTCACTCCAGCCGTTGCATCCACCACGAGCACGCACACATCAGCCCGCCCGATCGCCCGCCGAGTTCGCAAGGCAGAGTAGAATTCTATATCATCCTCTACTTTCGATCGCCTGCGTAACCCCGCTGTATCAATGAAGTTGAGGCTTCTGCCATGGTACCGCAAGGGGGAATCGACTGCGTCCCGAGTTGTACCCGCTTCTGGAGCCACAACCGACCGTTCCTTTCCCAGCAGCCGGTTCATGACACTGGATTTTCCGACATTTGGGCGCCCAACGACAGCGACCTGAATGGTTTCCTCGCTTGTCGATTCTTCACTCTCCAAGGGCAGAAGCGCAACGAGCGCGTCCAGCAGATCTCCGCTGGCCTTCCCTGTTGCAGCCGAAACAGCCAAAGGATCTCCCAAGCCAAGCTCGAAGAAGGTATAGGCACTGCTGTCATCTGGGAGTTCGTCCACCTTGTTCACCGCGAGCAAGACACGATCGCGATGCGGGCGCAGAAGTTGAGCAACCTCCAGATCGGCGGGATGAACTCCTATGTTGCTGTCGACCACGAAGACAATCGCGTCTGATTCCGAGATTGCCGCCTCAATCTGTTGTCGAATCGCGCTCGTGAGAGCATCATCGGCAACGGCATCCCATCCGCCCGTGTCGACCAACCAGAACTCACGCCCTCCCCAGTTCGCCGATGCAAAATTCCGATCGCGCGTAACACCGGGTCTGTCATCCACAATGGCTCGCCGGCCACCGACGATTCGGTTGAAAAGTGTGGACTTACCAACATTCGGGCGCCCAATTATCGCCACCGTCGGAGTACTCACTGAGATACCTCTCCTAGCGCGTCCACCAGCCAATGCGATACTCTGAGTTCCATGGCACATTGCTCTTCAAGTTCGCTGAATGAGAGATCATCCAGGAAGACACCATCGTCGTTCAAGGTCTCCACTGGGATCAACGCAAGATCCAGATCGCGCCGCCCCGCGAGCGCGGAAGCGAACGAACGCCCGGGCAGCAGGCCAGCGGTGGTTACGGACGGTCCGAACAAATCATTCGTCAGAACAAGCAGCTCAAAAGTCGCACCAGTTCGTGTTACGAGTTCTGCGAGTATGTCCGGGAAGAGAGCACCCATTGCCGTGCCCGTGGCCACTCCAATCGTAACGTCGGAAAGGTCTGCTTCGAATCCGCGAATCTGCAGCTGGAAATACCGGACAACCCCAACCCCGTTTTCGAGTTGCTCGAAGTCATCGTACCTGCCAGCTGGAGGGAGAGTACAACCCGCACCCAAGTAAAGCTCATCAGATCCATAGGCCCAATACTTCCCTCGGCCTTCCAGCGCCCTGGCTGCAACAGTATCGACGGCCACGATCGCTTCCCGACACTCATCCGCACTCGGTTTGCGAACGGGTGACCGTTGGTTGCGGCTGGTGAGTCCCACCGGTACAACGGAAACCGACAAGACATTGTCACCCAATTCGTAGAGATCATCGAGAGTTCGAATCAGCGCGGATCCGTCGTTGATACCTGGCTGCAATACAATCTGTGTATGGCATTCTATGCCCTGTTCCCCTAAGACATGCAACTGCTCGATCACATCCGGGGCTTTTGGATTTCCTAGCAAACGCCGGCGCACCTCGAGTGTGGAGGCATGGACCGACACATAAAGCGGAGTCAGGCGATACTCGACAATCCGGTCAATGTCTTTCTGCTGTAGGTTGGTCAGGGTTACGAAATTGCCATAGCGGAACGAGAGACGGTAGTCGTCATCGCGGACGTAGAGGGCCCTACGCAACCCCTTCGGGTTTCCCTTCACGAAGCAGAAGTCGCACCGGTTCGAGCAGACGATGACCTCTGGGGGTGCCAAGTCCACACCTAGAGGCAGGCCCTCGGGTCTAGCGACCTCATATTCGACGACTCTACCATCCGGTGTACGCGCCACGAGCGTGAAGAAGTCGTCCGCGGTCAAATACTCCCAATCGAGAAAGTCGTTCAAGTCGCGGCCGTTGATGGACACGAGTTGTGCACCTGGCTCCAATCCCAGTTCACCTGCAAGCGATCCCTCTTGTACGCTGTCTATTTGAAGCATCACAAAAGCCATCGTTGAGCAAACAAAAAAAACGAGGGCCGATTTCGATCCTCGTTCATCGAATACATTTACGTCAGCCGCTTGAAGTTAATTGTCACGTGCAGGCGACGCCAAGATCCGATTCCTGCGGCAACATTCCACAAAGAAAGCGATCGCCCAAATGCTCGAACACGGAGGAACAATAGAGCGGGCGACCGGACTCGAACCGGCGACGTCCAGCTTGGGAAGCTGGCATTCTACCACTGAATTACGCCCGCGAAGAAGGCGAAGTGTTGCTCTACTTCGCCCTCAGGTCAACAGCTATTTATTGCAGTCAGGAGCCAACCGAATAGCGCCACGCCACAATGCCGTCACCGACTGCACCCAATGAGAACCTGCTCGTAGCGCCAGCCGAAAGTGCCTCGGCACCGACCGTATCTGTTCCCACCACTTCCCCTGCACCGTTCATGAACTCAAACGTCAAGGTTGCCGTGGTGGTTTCCGCATCGTCCACCAGATTCGTGAGCCTGCCGTGCAGCTCGTAGCCGCCTTGAATGGGCCTGGAGATGTCTACCGATACTTCATAGGCGAAAGCGTTCATCTCGTCCATTATGGCTACCGCCCCATCGGCATCACCAGTAAGCTGGAGTGCGGCTGCCTGCAAACGGCGCGGATCGCGATTCTGCGGATCTACTTCGATCAGCCGTTCGGCAACACCTCCCATCTGCGTCACGGCATCATCGCGCTCTGCCTGAGGGCGCACATCATCGTTTGCCATTGCCAGGTAAGTATTGGAAAGATTGTAAAGAGCGTCGCGATGGTACGGGTTGCTCTCGAGCCCAGCGACGAACGCTCTTGCTGCCCTCGTGAACTCGTCTGCATTGAAGAGTTTCACACCTGCATTGAAAAGATCGAGGGAGTTCATTTCGGCCGGGTTAGCCAGCAAGCCATCGTAGATCGCGAACGCTCGTTCCTGATCGCCGCTTTCAGCATAGGCCTCAGCAAGGCCGAAAACCACATCAGTGTTCTCGGGATTGACCTCTTGCGCACGCTGGTACCAGACGATTGTGGAATCCCAATCTTCTATCATGTGGTACAGGGTCGCGATGTTCTCGACGGCCGTATTGTAGTTCTCAACGCGTGACGTGTCTGCATCACCTAGTTCGACGACCTCCTTGAAGTAGTACAACGCACTATCCGTCTCGCCGTATTCCGCGTAGATGCTCCCCAAATAGAACAAGGCCACATTGGCTCCGTTCCAAATAGCCGCGGCACCACCCAGTTCCACCAAAGCGCCATCGTAGTCGACTTGCTGCATGAGGTCAATGCCGCGATTCACCTGGTTAACCCACGCGGCGTGACGGTAGTACTCGATGTCCTCGCCACAAAGGGGAACAGCCAGCTCTACGTGATCGAACGCAGAATCGGCCCCTATGAAGTCCCCTGTGAGGATTCCGTGCCGACCCAACAGATACCAAACCGACGGATTTTCGGCCTGGTCGGTGTTGACTGCCTCCATCAAGCTCATTCGAGCATCGCGAAGCAGCGTCTCCTTTGCGGTGGGATCCATTTCCTCCGCCGCACCTGTCAGATAGGTCATCGCCTGCCTGACCAGAAAATGCCCCATGTCTAGCTCGCAGGTGGGCGCGCGAAACTCCTCAGCTGCCGGAGGATCCTGGGCCTCGAGCTGCCCTGCAACTAGCACAAGACCGAGGGCACATCCAACACCGACGGTCAATCGATTCATCAGTCTCTCCTCTCCAACATCGTCATGGTTGCATCAAAGATTAACATCTATATGCTCAATTGTGCTTCGGCCTTTCTTTCGGCGAGCCGAGCAACCTCTAATGCGGGGAGGCCAAGCTGCGCCGATGCCTTGAGCACGTCGTCATATTCTGCCTTGAGCCGCGGGCCGCCGGGCCCCTCCCACACCTTTACTGATACCCCACATCCAACCTCAAGCTCCACACGGAACTCCCTCCGTGGCAATGTGTTACGGAGCGCATGCCAGCGACGGATTCCCGCAGTCGTACTGTTGGCGAACAACGCTTCAATAACCCCTTCCACCGCATCCGACATCACCAGTGCCTCAAGCCTGAGACTCACGCGCCCTTTCTTACCATGCGTAGGCCAGATCACACAGTCCAGCGCACCTTGCTCCAGAATGGCCTTTCTTAGCGGGTCAACATACTCCGGGCGAATGTCGTCAATATCGGTGGCAACAACCTCCACTTCTCCGGCTTCATCCGCAACCTCTGCAAGCATCAGCCTGAGCGCATTGGGATAGCTACGCGGATCACGCCCGCCTGCTCCCCACGAGTTCTGCTTCATGCGCCATCGAACTGGTGGCGCCCCCCGAGACAACACTCGGATCAACGTTGCTCCCGTTGGCGTCGTTGCCTCACCCGCCACAGGTGGCCCAGAAGTAACGGTCACCCCCTCAAGTAGCGTTGCAGTTGCGGCCGCTGGCACGGGCATTGTGCCATGTGCCATTTCGGCCCATCCGTTACCGACAGATACCGGGAGGTTATAAACCCCACTGACTCCGAGCCGTTCAAAACCCTCTATCGAGCCGACAATGTCGAGTACCGCGTCGATCGCGCCGACCTCATGCAAATGCACGTCATCGGGCGATACGCCATGCGCCCTGCCCTCAGCCTCCCCCAGCAACTCGAACGCGGCAGTTGCCTTTTCGATCACAGATTCTGACAGCGGCGCTTCACGCACCAGCTGCTTGAGCCCTGCGACTGTTCGCCCGTGATGATGGCCACCGGTCGACTCCGAGTGATCCTGAGGGATCTCGAAATCGACTTTCGTCGCGGCCAGCGAACATCGCTTCACCCTCTCAATCCTGACAGAGACATCCAGTAATCCCATGCGCACCGGTAAATCATGAAGCCACGCGGGGTCACCGCCCAGATCCACAAGGGCACCCAGGGTCATATCTCCGGAAATCCCTGCGAAGGGATCGAGTATGGCGATCAAAGTCAGTGTGACCGTGCCTCCAAATATCGGTTGTAGCTATTGAGAAAGCCAGTCGGTGACGGCGTTGAAAATGGCACTGCTTCCCCGCCCTGCCAACCCCTGATTGTTAACCTCGGCGCAAGCACGGTCCATCACGTGTCTAGGTGATCGAGTATGCGCTCCGCCAGATCGATCGAAAATCCGCTGATGGCAGCGATCTCGTCCCGGCTGGCGAGGGCGATGCCGGCGATGCTGCCGAACGCCTCAAGCAATGCCCTACGCCGCTTTTCTCCTACACCTGGGATCTCGAGCAACTTGGATGTGAGCGTGCGTTTCTTCCGCCTTTTGCGAGTGTAGGCTACAGCAAAGCGGTGCGCCTCGTCCCTCGCCCACTGCAAGAGTCTCAAAGACGGACCGCGCCGCGACAGCTTAATGCCATCGCGTTTGTTGGGAAAGAAGATCTCCTCCTCTCGCTTTGCCAAGCTAACCGCCGCAATGCTATCCAATCCGCAGCTATCGAGAGCCGTCTTGGCGGCGGATAGCTGACCCTTTCCCCCATCGATCAGAACCAAGTCCGGCAACAGCTTTTCTTGGGCCACGCGCTTTGTCAGGTAACGCTGTACGACCTCCTCGATCGCAGCACAATCGTCCGGTTGTCCCTCGCCTTTGATCTTGAAGCGCCTGTACTCACTCTTCTTGGGCCTCCCGGCTTCAAACCAAACCAGGGATCCTACGGTATCCCGGCCTTGACTACTCGTTGATATGTCCACGCAGACAATATTCCGAGGCAGAGTATTCAAGCTGAGGTCACGTCCCAGCGCGTAGACAGGGTCCTCTGCACGCTCATCAGTCTCGAGCGATTCGATTCGGAAGCTCTCGAGCAGATGGCGCGCGTTTTGATCGGCGAGTTCGACAAGCCTTCGTCTCGTTCCACGCGCCGGAACCGCCAGGTCGGTATTTTCCATCAGATTCGCAAAGGATTCGGGTTCCTCTGGCGGAAATGGAAGCACCGCCAGTTCTGCCCTCGTTCCTTCCTTTCCAGCGGCAGCGTAGTGCTGCACCAAAAAAGCGCTCAGTATCGCATTGTCCGGCTCTTCGAGCAGGTTGCGGAGAAAGCGATGTTCAGAGGCCACCACCTTGCCCTTGCGAATGCGCAGCATGACCCCTACCGCATCATCCCCATCCCTTGCATACCCTATTGCATCGGCATCTCCACCGTCCACGAACTGTACGCTCTGAGGCTTTTCGACCTGGTCGAGCCACTTCAAGGAGTTTCTTATCTCCGCTGCGCGTTCGAATTCGAGATGCTCCGCGGCCCTTTCCATGCTCTCCCTGAGGCGCTTTCTTACCTCGACGGTCTTTCCCTCTAAAAATGCAACAACGTTGTCGATCATTTCGCGGTATTGTTTTGCATTCTGGTAACCGACACACGGCGCCAGACACCTCCCAATCTGATAGTCGAGGCATGGACGATCGGGAGCGTCGTCGGGGAGCTTGTAATGACACGATCTAACCGTGAACACCCGGCGGATCGTACGGATGGTGCGTCTGAGCACCGATACATCTGTGTAAGGACCGAAGTAGCGCGCCCCAGGTATGTCTAGACGTCTTACAACCAGCACCCTTGGAAACAAGTCACCCAGCGAAACCGCCACATGCGGATAACTCTTGTCGTCCCTCAGCTGGATGTTGAATTGCGGACTGTGCTCCTTGATGAGGTTGTTTTCGAGTAGTAGAGCCTCCAACTCAGAATTGACGACAATGGTCTCGAAGTCGGCTATGAGCCGCAACATCATCTGATGTTTCGGGCTCTGCGTGCGGTCTACTGTGAGATAGCTGCGCAACCGTTGTCGGAGCCGTTTAGCTTTTCCGACATAAAGCACCTTCCCCGTGCGATCCTTCCAGAGGTATACACCGGGCACATCGGGAGATGAGGCAACCTTGTTTGCTATGGAGGACTGAGACATGTGTTGCATGCCGCTTCGACGCTACCCGCTGCTGCCTCTCGTAGAGCGCACTATCCGCACCGCCTCTGGGTGCTTCAGCAAGACGGTCACAGCCGCGTAAACGGCGGCAAATACGCATATGCCGCAAAACGCCTCGATCCATATGTGACTGTCGGCAAGAAGCTCAACCACTTCGCCACCGGCAAGAGCTGCCAGAACCGCCGCCAACGCTGACACAAAGAACGATCGGACATCCTCACGCGCCACAAACGAACCCAGACGCCGCTTGAGCATCATGGAGTTCAGGATCACGTTCAGGTAAGCACCAACCGCCGCACCCAAAGCTATCCCGGCCGGCCCCAAAGTCTGCATCAGAGCAAAAGCAGAGCCTGCCGATACTACAACCGCGATCACAGCGATGCGCACCGGCGTCTTTGTGTCCCCGAGAGCATAGTGACCGGACGCTAGCAACTTGATGGATGTCTGGGCTGGAACAGCCAACGCGTAGGCGGCAAGAATCCCTGCGACGAGCGCGGTGTCACGACTGTCGAAGGTGCCTGTCTCGAACAATGCCCCGACCATGGCCGAGCCCAAGGCTGCGAAGGCGAACGCTGACGGAATCACGAAGAACACCAACTGCCGAAAGCCCTCAGCCAAGCGCGCGCGCAGCGCATCGTAGCCCGCTCCGGCGGCATCACGACTCAACTCCGGAAGCGCGACTGCCGCAACACCCACGCCGAACAGAGATACCGGCAGGATCGCGATGAGTTGAGCGTACCGCAACGCCGCAACAGAACCGACAGGTAGCAGAGACGCCAGCAGCGTGTCGATGACGCTCGATATTTGCACGACCCCAGCTCCGAAAACGACAGGAACCCACGCCCTGATCACCTGGCGTACGCCCGGCGTGTTAGGACTCACACCCCATCGCATCCCCCGAACCAGTGGCAGAACCGTCGGTAGCTGAATTGCTATCTGCAATACGCTTCCGAATACGGCTCCCCAAGCCAGGGCGATGACGAGCGACGTTCCCAACAGGCGGCCCCCCAGGCCAATGAGCGTTGCGATCTGCGCGATGTTCCACACCGAAGGGGCAGCGTAGGATAGGAAGAACCTCCTGTGCGTGTTGAGAACACCCAGGCACCACGCAGATAGGATCAATACGCCAAACATCGGGAAGAGGATCCGAACCAGCGTGATCGTCAGGTCGCGCTGGTGGCCCGAGAATCCCGGTGCAGCTACGTCAGTTATTACCGGAGCAAGCAGGTATCCCAAAAGTGCTGCGACCGCCGTGAGCAGCACGAGGATCGACGCAATGGCGCCGGCCAACCGGCGAGCATTGTCCGTCTCGCCTCGCTCGATCATACCGGCATACACAGGTATGAAAGAGGCGGAAAGAGTCCCCTCACCCAAGAGATTGCGGATCACGTTGGGGATCTTCATAGCAGCGCCGAACGCATCCGCTTCCACACCAATACCGAAATACTGCGCGAAGACACGCTCCCGAACGAAACCGAGCACACGGGTGACTAGAATGCCGGCACCGACACGCGCGACATTTCGCCCCTGCGCCCGGTCTGTCTGACTGTTATTCAGGAGAGTTCCCTGGGGAAGAATCCGGAGGAGCTACCTGCTTTCTCGTTTCACCGCCGTCATGATCATTCAAGAGTCGTTGAACGAATTGTGTCTCGTTCCGCAGTGCTTCAATGTCATTCGCCATCTGAGAAAGCTCATCTTCGATAGCGCGGACTCTGTCGATCACTTCTCCGAGTTTGACCGGGTCCGTACCGCGGAAATACCCTTTGACGACAGGTGAGTTCAGCACAATCGCGAGAGTCGGGATCATCAGAGCGACGAATACCAGCAGAAATCCCATTACCCAGAACATGAAGAGATACTACGCCTCGTCGGAATCGGTTTCAAGTGTGTCGACCCATCGCCTACACTGATCGAAGACTGCATCGAGGAACCCGCCGCCGTACCGAATCAAATAGTGCGCGACGTTGAAGATCCTTTCTTGAGGTTTGCCGAGCGGAAATAGGCTGGTGCGTGCGTTTGCGAGCTGCCGAACCGTAGTCTCGTTTTGCTGTTTGAGTAGGCGAGTGATGCGCTTTTCCACGCCAGCCAGGTCACGTAGCGCTCCCCGCTCGGCCGTGACAATTGGCTTCTCCAACGCGGCGTCAATGCTCCCAACTGCCTTCACTAGCCTACCGTACTCACGCCCGATCGCATCCTCCAATTGTCGAAGGGCGTCAGTCGCATCAGGCGGCATCCGGTCTCTCAGGACGCTGGCCTCGAGTTGCCCTTCCGCGAGCCTCAGATCATCGACACTGATATCGTATTTGTCCAGGATCTTGGCTGTGCGGTGCTCAATTACACGGCCTGTCCAACGAGGCACCGGAATCTGAGGCTCTATATCCAGAGCCCGATATATCGGCATGGCCTGAGGCAAGTAGCCCAACGGAGGAGGACGTTGGGAGAAAGCCGCTCTGGATCCTTCTCCGTCAAGCTTCTGAGGTCGGCCAATGTCCACTGCTCTTGTGAACGCCGCGCACGGAAGTCTTCCCCGTCAACCAACAACCGGTCGCGCCCGAACAACGACTCGATCATAACGGTCGATGCACCGTCACCGGTGGATATCGGCGCCGGCTTGCCGCGCCCTTTCATCTCCTCGGCATGTTCGCGCAAGCTACGATCGAGATCGCCCGCGTTCTCCAATGCAGACACTATCCACCGTGCCATCACTCTTTTGGCATGAACATGCGTCGGGAAAAACACTACGATTCCGAAACGCCCGAGCAGTTCAGCTAGTGCACCACCAAACGCGGACGAAAGGTCGACATCCGGCATGTAGTGTGAACGGATCCACTCTAGGACGCGGGGACGGAACTCGGTATCCGCTGTGATCGTCGTCAATTGTTCCATCACAGACCGGATGTCCTCGCCAACAAGTTCCCTGTACATGGGGGTCAATGCGGCGGCCGAATCTCTAGCCCGCAGTACGAGGCGCTTTACCTCGCTCGCGCCGGAGGGTAAAAAGCAATGGTTGGCTTCGGCAAAATCGTGATCGTCGCCGGCTACCCAGAAGACCGGAACCACCGGACGATTCAGCGTCTTCTCGAGGTGCCGCGCCAGTGCGGCTGCCGAAAGGGCCTTATACACGGTGTACAGCGGCCCCGTGAAGAGCCCTGGCTGCTGGCCCGACGTAACACACAGTGTGCCATCCCAGAACAGGCGCTCAACGTTCTCTTCAGCTGAGCCTAGTGCCAGAAATGCCGGCTTCAGAGTGGGGTCCACACGCATTGACCTGCGTTCCACGCTTGCCGCTATCTGTGAACCCGGTAATACACCGAACGAGTCGGATTCAAACCGTAGATTCATGAGCACACCGAAAACAGCAGTACCCGCGGGCTATCGGCGGCAAGGAGATCTCCCTGATAGCTCCCGAACCTCTCCTTTACCGAAAACCCTGCGTCGACTAGAAGGAGTTCGAGTTCCACGAGTTCAAACAGACGTACCTTTTCTTCGAAGTGGCTGCCCTCATCGAGAAGGTGCATGTCCTTGAATACATACCGACCATCCTCGGATATCCGCCGTTCGACCGCCACCCGCTTCCCCCCGAGTGTGAGTTCTTCGTGCTCCACGAGACAATCTCTTACGTGTGAGGCGTTGAGATAGTCGAGCACAAACTGCCCGCCTCGCGTTAGTATTCGAGCCACCTCCTGTAGAACCACACGATGCT
>JBDGYW010000143.1:0-11654 GCA_039588935.1 Gemmatimonadota bacterium
TTGAGGTGCAACTTGCGTGCAAGGCTCTCAACACGATGACCCGTCTCGGGATGCCTGACAGCTACCGAGTGGGGTGATTCTCTCTCGGGGAACGGGGAACGTAGGCTCAGCCCGAAGCCGTGCAACAAGGCCGCGGCGAATTGACTTGGGATCTGTCGGTGGTCCCGCGAACTGCAGTTCGCGTAGGGAGGTGCTGGGATGCGAAGCCGAGGATTCTAGGATCTTGGTCCGGTCTGGGTCTTACTCCCGCGACTCTGGGTACACACTGCTCGGCCATAAGTTGTTATGAAATAACAGCTTACGTCGCCGCGAACGAGTACTGCCCGATCGAAATCTGCCAAAACGGCATCGATTGGAAGCTTCCAGCCATCGATTGTTTGCTTCGCGCGTTCGTTTGCAGGCTCTGGATCGGCACTTGGATGCTTCCACTCAACGTTTCGAAGCTCCCAATTCTGAAATTGCAGGCTTCCAAGTTCCGGTTGGATGCTTCCAGGTGCCGTCTGGAAGTTTCATATCGGTGGTTGCGAGCATCAGATCGACATCGTGAAGCTCACGATCGCCATATGGAAGCTCGCAATCTTGAAATTGCAGGCTTCCAGCTGACGACTTGCAGCTTCATATCGCGAGTTGAAAGCCTCAAATTGATCGCATCAACTCACCAATCGCCTGCGTCGAGCGCCCTTCCGGACCGCAGGTGCCTACACCGAACGTGTCGGGCCTGCGATCCGCCCGCTGAGCCTTCCCGCAACCGCGGCCGTTCTTCCCGGCGGCCGCGAAAGACGACTCTGCCAACGAGAGCGAGTCGACAACAACTACTCATAGCAAAGCATAGGAGCAGAGAAGCTGACGTGGCTGCCTTGGCCGATCCTCGCTCTGCTTCGCAACGAGTCCTGCCGGGCCTGTTGGGGTAGTCACCTGGTATTCGCATCCTTTCCTTGCGCTCCTGACTGTCCCCCCCTCGCGTCTCACATTGAGGACAATCTCTGGGTGTCACGCCCCAGGATGCCTGGTTCGCAGCCGTTTGCGCAGTGGCATACATCTGGCACAGTGAGACATCGAATTTCGTGCTGCGCTCCGCGGGCCCTCAAGAGAACGAGTCCGGCGACGCAAACATCGGGGGTGGGGTATTTCTCGCAACAAGGGAGTTGCGACATCCCATCATTACAAGGAGCCACTTGTGAGAAAAGCGCTCAAATCGGCAGCACTATTGGCTGTCACGGCCTCCATGGGTTGTATAACGCTTCCTGTGGCTACGACTGTCGTAACTCAACCAGGTAGACGAGTCACGGCAGAGGCATCGAAGTTCAGCATCTTTTGGGTCTCGCCGCTGCCCATGGAGACGACAAGCTTGTTGCTTGACGATCTCCTCGAACAATGCAACGGAGCAGACCTGACAGGTGTCACCGTCGGAAGTGAAACGGGATGGGCAGTCATTGGCCAGACGGAGAAGATCATAGTGTCTGGTTACTGCGTCGAACCGAGGAGCGGCGGTACAGGCGGCGCGGAGTCCTAATCGTTGGGGCATGTGGACTGCCCGAAGCCGTGGGGTGAATAGGCAAGCCCTCATCTGTTTGGCTCGCATATCGGACCTACCTACTGGTCGATTCGAAGAACTCGGCGATCAAGCAACTCGACGTGACTGTGTTCGGCCCAGCAGGAGCGCCCACAACTAGAGGCCAGCCGTTCTCTATCAGAGCGCAACTGTAGTGCCCCCCGATTTGGGTCCACTGGATTTGCGAAATTTGAGACTGGCCCCGGTCTAGCGTGAAGGCACCGCCGATCCGGCGACGGAAGCCGTGTCAGGAACGGCCGGGTCGAACCCACCAAAACGCAGCAACAGCGGGCACCGTTGTCTCGCCCAACCCCGGCGGGTAAGCTTCTTTCGCTGGAGTTCCAGGATTTTCCCGAAAGACAACTGGATACTCAAGGAGATGGTCCCCATGCGCGCGAATCCGATCCGTTTCGTTCTGGCTCTTTTCTTCCTCGCGGCCTTTGCTTCGTTCGCCGCAGCACAATCAGCTGACATTTTCGGTGACATGCACTGGCGCTCAATTGGGCCACCGCGGTCGTCACGCACGCGAGCGATAGATGGCGTCGCCAGTCAGCCCAATGTGTTCTACGCCGGGTTCGACAACGGGGGTGTGTGGCGCACCACCGACTACGGTTCCACCTGGCACCCCATCTTCGACGACCAACCCACGAGTTCCATTGGCGCTATCGCCGTGGCTCCATCCGACCCGAACATCATCTACGTGGGGACCGGGGCCGGTATCATCCGCCCGGACCTGTCCACCGGCGACGGCATGTACAAGTCCTATGACGCCGGGGCGACTTGGACTCACCTGGGCCTGCGTAATAGCCAGATGATTGCCGACGTGGTGGTCGATCCCACTAACCCAGACCGGCTTTTCGTAGGGGTTCTTGGTCACCCGTATGGACCTAACGAAGAACGGGGGATCTTTCGTTCCACCGACGGTGGTTTGACGTTCGAGAAGGTGCTCTACCGTGACGAGTACACCAAGGGCAACGACGTTCTCATGGATCCTTCTGATCCGAACACCGTCTACGCTACGCTTTGGGAGCAGCAGGAGAGCTTCCGGGAGAGCTACGAGTTTGCCGGTTCGGGCGAGGCCATCTACAAGTCCACGGACGGAGGCACAACCTGGCGACCGCTCACCAACGGTTTGCCAAACGTCATCGAGGCCAATCTGGCTGCTGCGCCCAGCAACCCGCGCGTTCTCTACGCAATGGTTGCGGGTACGCCACGAGGGGTGGAGTCTAACAGCACCACTGGCGTTGTGGGCCTGTACAAGTCCACGGACGCGGGCGAACACTGGACACCGGTAAACGTGCCGGCGGGTCCTATGGGTGATGCGACGCCGCACGTGGACACGCGGCCGTTGGCGCGCATCGGGGGCGGCGACCTGCCCACCGTCACTGTAGACCCTACGGACGAGAACATCATCTACAGTGCCACGGTGGTCATGTGGCGTAGCGATGACGGCGGCGTCCACTGGACGGCTATCCGAGGCGCCTACGGTGGCGACGACTACCAGAAGATCTGGATCAACCCGAACAACCCCAACATCATCTTCACCGTGTCCGACCAGGGAGCGGTGATCTCGGCCAACCGCGGTGAATCATGGAGCAACTGGTACACACAACCCGCTGCGGCCATGTTCCACGTGACTGCCGACAACGACTTCCCGTACCGTCTGTGCGCGGGTCAGCAGGACGCAGGCTCCGCGTGTGTGTTGAGCCGTTCCATGGACGGCATGATCACATTTCACGACTGGCATCCCGTCAACATCCAGGAATACGGCATCGCCGCGCCGGACCCCCGGAATCCGGACATGGTCTACGGCAGCAGCAGGTCGGACGTCACCGTCTACAACCGGAAAACGGGCCAGAGCACTCACGTTGGCCCCGACATGGGACCGCGTGGTGGGCCGTTCAACAGGAACGTGCGCACAATGCAACTCCTGTGGTCGCCGGTGGATCCGGACCTGCTGTTCTATACGTCCAACGTGGTGTGGAAGACACACGACCGCGGCCATAGCTGGACTCGCATCAGCCCCGATCTATCGCGCCCCACGTGGGACATCCCCGCCAACGCGGGCAAGTACGCCGCCGCCGTCACGCCGGGTCAGCAGGGTGTCATCACCGCGCTTTCGGCCTCATCCATGGACGTGGATATCATCTGGGCCGGGACCGATGACGGCAACATCCAGGTGACGATGGACGGCGGAGCCAATTGGAGCAATGTGACGCCGCCCGAGCTCAAGCCGTGGACCCGCATCTTCAATATCGAGGCCGGCCACTTCGACGAGGGCACCGCTTACGCGGCGGCGAATACCATGCGCCTCGACGATATGAATCCGCATTTCTGGCGCACGCACGACGGGGGCAGGACGTGGACGGAGATCAACAACGGACTGGCCCCCGGCGCCGTCGCCAACTCGATCCGGGAGGACCCCAGGAAGCAAGGGCTGCTCTACGCTGCCACAGAGACGCAGGTGTGGGTCTCGTTCGACGACGGTGACATCTGGAATTCTCTGCGCCTGGACATGCCAGCGGTCTCGGTGCGTGAGATCAAAGTGAAGGACGACAGCACCTGTTTGTGCTCCGACCTGGTGGCGGGCACGCACGGACGTGGCTTCTGGATCCTGGATAACGTGACGCCGCTGCGGCAGGCGGCGGAGGCACAGGCGGCGAGTTCCGCGTACCTGTTCGAGCCTGCGACGGCGGTCCGAGTCCGTTTCGGCACCAACGACCCCACGGAGTGGCCGCCGGAGGTGCCACACGGAGAGAACCCTCCCCCGGGAGGAATAATCGACTACTACCTGGCCGCTGACGCGTCGGGGCCCGTTGCTCTCGACATCCTCGACGTCGACGGTAGGGTGGTGCGCTCCCTCTCCAGCGACGACCCGGTGCTCGATCCCGATCCCGCTCTCGATCCCGAGGGCTACGACAGAATCTGCCAGCAGGATCCCACGGCTCCAAACTGCAGGGTTCCCCTGTACTGGCCGGCCCCGCAGATGGTTCTCTCGACTCGCGAGGGCATGCATCGCTTCTCGTGGGACCTCCATTTCGACCCCATCGGCGATGAGCCTAGAGAGGGTGGCGGCGCAACCGGGGCCGTGCCGCACCGTACATATCCGCGTGTGCAGGCGCCCTGGGCACCCCCCGGGGAATACACGGTGCGCCTGACCGTGAACGGCGAGCAGTTCAGCCAACCACTTTCGCTGCGTCTCGACCCCCGGGTTACTACGTCTGCCGAGGACCTGGCACTCGTGGCGTCTCTGTCGAGGGAGATGTACGAAGGGGCTGTGGCGGCTCACGCCGCGTATGAAGAAGCCCGGGCATTGGTGGCGACGCTCGATGCAGCAGGAAATGAGGACGCCAAGGCAGAGGTGGAGGCTTTGGCGCCAGCGCCCAGACCCCGGAGCAGCCGTCGCTACAGGCGTAGTGCACCCACCGGTCCACCGACCCTCTCGAGCGTGAGCGAGGCTTTGATGAACGCCGCCATGGCGATGCAGGCCGCTGACGTCGCCCCAACGATGCGGCAGATCGCTGCCTGCGACCAGGCGCGGACTCAGTTCGAGGACGTGATGTCGCGCTGGAGCGCCCTCAAGACGTCGAGTCCCATGCGTTGAGCCGGGAGGGGTGGCTCCGCTCTGGCCTTGCTGATCAACGATCTGTTTTGTTACCTGCTCGGCTCCATCTGCATCCAGGTCGAGGATGTGTACGGTTGCTCCACGGGATCCGAAAGTCAGCGCGATGGACCGCCCGATGCCGCTCGCTCCGCCGGCTATGACCGCACGTTTGCCGTCGAGTCGAAAAACGTCGTTGGCCAAGAAACCCTCCGCATGTCGAGTGGGGCGAAAACGCCTCGCCACCTGAAACAGCAAAGAAGCAGCTCGGCGTGATAACCTACACCGCATAACGCCAAGCGCTAACGGTGGCGAAGCGGAGTTGTCAAGCGTTGCACTTCAGGTCGACCCCGGCTTGCACCGATGCTACCGTGAGTTCAGATTCTCCGTGCCTTTCACGGTGCCAGGACTACGCGTTCGAGCCTCCGCGTTAGGTCGTAAGAGGATGCTCCGAGAGAAAGTTCAGATCAGTCGCCACAGGGTCCAGGAGGGCGCGTGCGATGAGAACGACGACCACGACTTCCCAGTTTGCTCTAATCCTTGCCGGCACGCTGCTGGTTGGCTGTGCCACTCCTACACCCGATTACCTCAGTGAATCCCAAGACGAATTCGACGCCCGCATGGAGTGGTGGCGTGACGCGCGCTTCGGGATGTTCGTCCACTGGGGGCCTTACGCTGTCCCGGCGGGGGAATACAACGGTGAAACGGTGGGCGGCATTAGCGAGTGGATCATGAACTCTGCGCAAATCCCGATAGCCGAATACGAGGGTTTCGCGGCTTCGTTCAACCCGATCGAATTCGATGCCGATGAATGGGTCCGGATCGCGAAAGACGCCGGAATGAAATACATAATCATCACGTCCAAACACCATGACGGATTCGGAATATGGGAGTCCGATGTGTCCGACTACGACATATTCGACACGTCGCCCTTCGGACGTGACGTCTTGAGGGAACTGGCAGATGCGGCCGAACGGGCTGACATTCCACTCGGCTTCTATCATTCGATAATGGACTGGCACCACCCCGATGCGCAGGCCCCCCATTACCCCACCTACAATACAAGCGAAAAGAGCAACCCGGACTTTCCAGCCTACGTCGAGAACTACCTGATAACTCAGGTTCGTGACCTGGTCAGCAACTACGACCCGGCGGTATTGTGGTTCGACGGAGAGTGGATCCCCGAATGGACGCACGAGATGGGACTCGAGATGTACAATCTCGTCCGATCCCTAAAGCCGGATATTCTGATCAATAATCGAGTGGATAAGGGCCGCCAGGGTATGCAAGGCATGACCCGAACCGATCAGCAGTACGCGGGCGATTTCGGGACACCGGAGCAGGAAATCCTAGATGGCACCTCAACTCTGGACTGGGAATCCTGCATGACCATGAACGATTCCTGGGGGTTCAAGTCAGCTGACGACAATTGGAAGCCCGCGGAAATGCTCATTCACAATCTCGTGGACATCGTCGCAAAGGGTGGCAATTACCTGCTGAACGTCGGTCCCACAGCGGAGGGTTTGATTCCGGCGGCAAGCGTAGAACGCCTCGCTGAGATGGGCGACTGGATGGACATCAATGGCGAGGCCATCTACGGAAGCCGTTTGTGGGATCACTACGAAGATGGGGAGACCGTCAGGTACACAAATGCTGCAGGCCACATCTACGCGGTGAGTCTAGGCTGGCCCGGGAGCCAGATCACCCTTCACCGCGTGCAACCCGAGGCCGATTCGGAGATCCACTTGCTCGGCTACGAGCAACCGCTTGCCTGGATATACGACGTTTCAGACGGTCTGACGATCACACTGCCAGACGCTTTACAGGACGAAGACTCGCGGCCCTGTAAATACGCTTATTCCTTCCGGATCGATGGGGCCCCAGTGGGGGGGGAGGACGGGTCTTAGGCAGAGCCCGTGCGGCACGTGTCACAAGCGGGGACCTCGCCGTAACGACGAAGCCCCGCGCCAATGACGTGGAGACCGATTCGAGACGGTACGACCGATTACTTCACAATCGCCAGAGCGTCCCTAGCGGGAAGAGCCGGGTACGGCGCGTGCGGTTCGGTCTGGTACCAAAACGCCACCGACGAGATGTCGTCCTGTAGGTGGAGATAGCGCCCTTCACTCTGCCAACCGAGGGCCTGTATCGTTACCCGCAGGTCCTGTTCGAAACGGATCGGATCCAGAATGTGCCACCGGTAGAGTCCGAAGCGGCGCGGCGTTCCGCTCTCCTCATTTGCCCGGATCACCTGCGGCATCCCCGCGTACGCCGTGCTGAACTCCATGTAGTCGCGGGTCCTGGGATCTTCAAACCCGTATGAGCCGCAGAAGTAGTCCTCGGTTCCCGTTCCGCAGATTGTGGGGAACTGCTCGTCGCCATCCAAAAAAAACTTGATCTCGCCCTCTCCCCACCAGCCGGGGCTGTTGGCACCCCAGCACATGTATGTCCCGACGTACTGCCCCTGCCCGGTCACCCCGTCGAGGATAGTGAAATCCTCCATATCCGGCAGGGGGTTCGAGCGGCGGAACTGGGCGTGGAGATAAGCGGCATCGGAGGGGATTTCGGTAAGGGTGTAGTCGACCTGATAGTAGAGGATCATATCCGACTCGTCGAGGTTCTCCATGGTGATCCGGGCCGACTGTTTGAAGGGCATCGTCCAGTAGCTGTTGAACCCGCTGCCGGGGTTTACCGTGATGGCAAGCGAGTTGACAGGTGCGAACTCACCCCATCCACTGGCAAAGAAGTCGCCCACAGGGACGTCGATCGATGGCTCTGTCTCCCCATCCCAATAGAAGCGGAGGATGGAGAACCGCCAGTTACCGGTCGGGGTCATCCAGATATGTTGGATCGCTCCCGGCCCTTCGATCTCGCCGAGCGTGAATGTCTCACCGGCGGCGATGCGGACGGAAGGCGAGACCTTCCAGCCCTGCCCCAGCTCACGGGCGGCCCTCGCACCCGTCCCCTCCGTGGCCATGCCCCCCATGCCTTTTTCACCCGTGAAGTTCTCGGGGCTCAAAGATCGGGTCTTCGCGTCGCTGAGCAGCGGGAGGGTGGAAAGGCCCACCCCCAAACCTTCGAAATCTTCTTCTTCGTCGCAACCCACGATCGCTGCGGCGCACAACAAGAGCATTGCAGCAGCGGATGCAGTCTTCGTCCTGAACATGGGAAACCTCCTAGGTGTGCTGCTTGGTCACCGAAACATTCTTCTGAACAGAGCTTGAAGTGCCTCCGCCATAGCCGCACCGAGTTCCCTTCCGGGCCTCCTGCCGACGATACGCCTGTTGCTCCCGATGTCCACGACCGCTCATTGCGCCTTTCCATCTGCATCCAGCTCTGCGCCGGTCACAGAGATCGTCAAGGGCTGTGAACTCTCCGCCAGGATGTCGAGGATCAGCTGTATACCCGCATCTTCCTCCAGAGAAACGTCTTTACAGGTTTCTTTCGGGTGTCTCAGCGGACGGAGCGGCCCGTTGGAAACCGGAACTGGTCTGCCCGTGGTATGCACCGGCGGGGACATCTATGATTCGCACCGCCTCGGTGGAATCGTCACCGGACCTTTCACCCGAACAGCCCGCGAGGGCTACGGCTGCGATCAGAACGCCGACGTTCTGTACCCTGTACTCCATCATTTCACCTATCTGATCAAGTGAAAACTGGTCTGCCGCCCATCGAGGAAGACGGCTCGGTCTCCTAGGAAGATTATGTCCTGCTCGAGCGGCAGGCGGAATTCCTGACCGCCCCATTCTACGATCGGCCCGGTTACACTCAACTCAACGGTGAAGCCGCTCATGGGGACGAGTGCCACATCGCCTCGCCCGGCGTTGTTTTCCTGCTCCCAGGGCAGACCGATCAACGGCCCGGGTTCGTGGAGGAAATAACCGAGTGAATGTGAGTAGATCCGTGGATTGGGGATCTCCTCCGCGTGAGCCCTGGCGAGCATGTTGTTCAGGAGTTTGTTTCCGGTGAGGCCCGTTCTCAACTCGCCTACGTAGACGTCCTGAAGCCTGTTCCCCTCGGCCATCAGCTGTTTGAGGCTCTCCGGTGCGTCGGTCTCACCTACACGCAGCACATATGCCAACTCTTGGTTGTCGGTGTTGTAGTGCATGTACTTCAGGCCAACGTCGCAGTGGAGGATATCGCCCGGACGGATGACGTTATCACCGGGTCCGTACTTCTCTCTGTCCGCGGCGCTGCGGCTGCGGATCGACACGAACGGCATGAACGCGAGGTCGAGTCCTAGATCGGCCGTCCTCTGCCAGTAGTAGTACCGCAGATCGTCCGTGGTGCTGTGGTTGGGAGTCGCGACCGCGCTCGAGAACATCTCGGCAATGATGGCGTGGGATACTGCTACAGCCCGTTCCCACACGGCGACTTCCTCATCCAGGAAGGTTTCCGCCCACAAAGTCGCCAGCGGCTCCGCCGATTCGAGCCGTGAAGTGTATTCCGACCCGATCGCGTCGACGAGCCTCCTCTTGAGCACCACCGTGAGCCCTCCGGCCACCCACTGGATCTCACCTTCGTTTATGCCGATCCGTACGGGATCGCGTTCGCGAACGATGCGGCCGAGGCATTCCCACTGACTTTCTCCCCGTTCGTTGTCCCAGGCGGAGGCATCCCACACGTTTTCGAACAACCCCTGCGTATTGGTGCGCGAGACGTTCAGCCGTTCCACTCCCAACTCCGGGCCACGATCGTAAAGCACCAATATCTGCGTTATCGGAGACCAATTCTTGTACGGCGACATGGTCCAGAAGAGTGGATCATGGTTGTCTTCGTTTCCGGTGATGATCCACATATCGAGCCCGGTTTCCCTCATCATCCGGGGGAGCAATTGGTCGAGCCGCTTGTCAGTGATATCGAGGACGTACTCCGCCCGTTCACGGATCGGCATGATCAACGGATCGGTGCCAGTTGGGTTTTGACCGAAAGCCGGGACAACGGCGAGCGACAGGACGATGGTGGCGAGAATCGGTTTCTTCAGCATAATCTCCCTCCAGACGGATCGTGTCCGCGTATGGCGTCGGGTGGGGAGACAAGGTAGGGGCCGTGCATAACGTCGGCTAGGGTGGTGCGCATGTTCTCAGCGGCAGACCGAAAATAGGCGACACCTGGCTGGCCCACCTCGCCCATCCTACGATGCCAGCTGAAACCTCACATGCCAAGCCAATCCATCGCATTCTGAAAATAGATCTTCCTCAACACGGAAGCAGGCAGCTTCAATCCCACGTAGCTGTTTCGCACGTCGGGAGAAATCAGAAGGTCGTCCGTGGTGAAGTAGAGCCAATCACGGTGCCATGTCTCCGCTATCCACTCGAGAGCGTCCGTGCTCTCGCTCACCACGGCATCCGTCCCATAGAGCAGTCGGTCCTGGTACCTGATGAAAAACGCCCTGACGGTATCTCGATCCTGGACCTGCAGGTGAACAATGCGGGCTGCCATGTCCACCGCCATGTTGGGGAACCGATCGAGTCGTTCGGCCAGTTCACCGACACTCCACTCCAGACTGCCCAGGTGCGCTCCAACAAAAGCCAGATCGGGATGTTTTGCCAGCATGTTGTCGCGCGCATTTATCTGATCGTCGTACGACGGATAATTGGGATGCAGGTACATGTGGTACTGGGGATTGTTCGTGAAGTAGCTGCTGTCACCAGGGACGGTCATCGATTCGATCGGCAGCCAGCAATTGCGCGGTTCGCCGAGGTGTGCGACAACGGGTTTGTGCTGTTGGGCGATGAACTCGAGGATCGGGTCAAACCGCGGATTGTCGATCATGATGAAGGAACTGTCACTATCGCGAAACGTCATACCTATGTCTTTCCACAACTTCACGGCGATGGCGCCATTCTCGAAATCCTGCCGCAGCCTTTCGATGGTGACCTGCTGCCAGTCGGGATCACTCCAGTTCTCCATGGAGATCGTCGTTGCGAAGGACACGGTTTCCGGAAAGCTGTTTTGTTGCAAGCTCGCCCACGAAAACGCGCGATCGATGTGCTCCTGCGGAGCAGACCGCGTAACCAGCGTCATCAGACGAAAGCCTTCCCGTGTTGCTAACGTGATGAAGTCAGGTTCGAAGGTGTTTATGTGAACGTGGGCATCGATCTTTGGAAAGGTGGCGTAGTCCGGAGTGCGGGAGCAGCTAAGTACGGAAAGTGCGCCAAACAACAAAGCAATTCGCTGGAACATGGTATTTTCCCGTCAGTTTGTTCTACGACGTAGAATCGGTATCGGAAGCTGCATCAATTTTCCCGAATGAGCCAATCCTCTTTCGCTCCCCGACCGCCGGTGCTTGAATACCGCCCGCGGGAAGCCTATCGTTGGCCGGCACCACGTGACCGAGTTTCGCCGGCCAACACCCGATTTCACATGGAACGGAGCAAAGCCAATGGGGATGCCTCGAGGTGACTCAACGGTACCAGACGGTAGACTAGCTTCCCTCGATTTCTTTCGTGGTTTGACCATGTTCCTGCTAGTGGCCGAGGGTGCACTCGTGTACGAATC
>JBDGYW010000144.1:0-10924 GCA_039588935.1 Gemmatimonadota bacterium
AGGGCAGATCTTGACGCAGCTGTAGCACTCCCAGCACATCTGAGGATCTTGGTTGTACGCCTTCATGATCTCTTTGTCCAAAACCATGAGGTCGTTGGGACAGATGTACTGGCAGGCAGTCTTGTCGAGTGCCTTACAGCCGTCACATTTGTCCGGAATCACGTAACTTGGCATCTTCCTTCTTCCTTTCGTAGGACGTTCTCGAGAACTTGACCTATCCCGCTACTGAAGACCCACACCTTCTGTACATATCTTCATTTGAAAAGTTGATACCAGAACACAGCACGTGACTGATCACGCGCATAGCTCGCTTTCGCGAGTACAACAACTGGTAATGCGGAATAAACCGGCGTTAAGAGAAGCCACACGCTGACTGCATGGCATGCCGCATCCTGACCCGCTCGACGCGCGCAAGTTGCATAGGCTCAACGCGTAGCTATATCGCTTCCGTATCACTTCACATCCCACCCAAAGCAAACCCAAACAACCGGTTTGCGAGATATTTTTCACGATTCAACACCACCGCCCCCATCATCATCGTAAACTCGCCCAAATGAGTTTACGAGATTTTTTTCACGATTAAATGTCGCGAGGGGAACCCGCTTATGCAAGCCCTCGTGAAATCCGCGTGAATTTCCTTTCATACAGGACCTGATTAACCAAATTGGCGCGTACATATCCACGCCCACGGTTGACGAGGTTCTTTCACCATTTCTGGACCGCCCTTGCGCGCTGCCACCTATGGCTCCGATTCCCGTTGTGCCTCACCAAGCTGCGCGAGATGGTGTGAAATCTCCGCAAAACCGAGAGAGATGTGCTCATCACGCACCAGTACGTCGTCCGGCACAAGCAGCCGTGTGGGCGAGAAATTCCAGATCGCCTTGATGCCCATATCGATCAAGCGATCCGCAAGGTGCTGTGAGACCTCGGCTGGGGTAGTGATAATTGCCAGGTGGATTTCGTGCTTCTCGACGAACGGCTTGAGCGCTTGCATCGGCTTGATGGCACAGCCCGCTACCTTGCGACCCCTCAGTTTCTTGTCATTGTCGAACGCGGCAACAATCTCCAGCCCATACCTCGTGAACCCATGGTACGTAAGAAGCGCGCTGCCCAGGCGCCCGGCACCTACCAGCACCGCATCGACCTCCCTATCGAAGCCCAGCGCCGCTCTTATGGAACGACAGACCTCACACGTCTCGAAGCCAACCCGGCCCATCCCCACGATTCCGATAGAACCGAGATCCTTGCGCACTTGCGTGGGATCGATATCGAGCGCCGACGCAATCTCGGCACTAGTGACCGTCGGCCCCCGCCGTTTCGAATTCGAATCCGAAAGGAGCCGATAATATCGCATCAACCGTTCTACAACCAGCCGTCGGAGACGTGCCAAGTTCCAACCTCCCAGAGCACCGATATCCTGCCGGCGTCGTTAACGAGATTTTAATCACGTTTTCGACGTCCGTGCATTCTAATCGCAGGTCCTTGTTAGTCAAGCCGAATCGAGAAATCCATCACGTTTCAGATTCGAAGTGGAACACCCGGTGTTCTTTGCGTACCATCCAACTGATGTTTGAACCGACCGAGCCCACAGACTGATGCTGATCGCGATCGCGCACGGGAGCCGCAAACCTACATGGCGGGCCTCCGTCGAGCGACAATTCGAGTTGCTGCAAGCCGAGCTCGGATCCAGCGCACTACAGCTGGCATACATGGACTTGTCTCCTCCCACATTGATGGACGTGGTGGAGGCGGCGGTCCAGCATGGTGTGACGAAGATTCGTGTCTTTCCGCTATTCTTGGCAGTCGAAGGGCACGTGACAAAGGACATAGAACCTCTGGTGAGTGAGGTGCGGGAAGCCTTTAGCTCAGTACATGTAGAGTTGCTTCCGCCCATGGGACAACACCCGTGTTTCCGGGATATGCTCCGGGGGCTCGCCGAAGAGGAAGCCCAGTAAGCGGATGAACAGATGACAGACGGCAATAAGACTCCGGGTACTGTATACCTGGTGGGTGCCGGGCCCGGGGACCCTGGCGCGATCACCCTGCGCGCTGTGGAGTGCCTCCGAGCTGCCGACCTCGTACTGTGGGATTACCTCGTGAATCCGGCGATTATAGAATATTCATCACCATCTGCCGAACTCGTCCGCCTCGGCAGACCGGGCTCAGGACGGGCTCTCACCCCTGACGAAATCACCGCCGTCATGCTAGAGGCAGCCAAGGCCGGCCGCATCGTAGTACGGCTCAAGAGCGGTGACGCCTCGGTCTTCGCCAGAGGCGCGGATGAGATGGATGCGCTCAGGAGCGCCGGGATACCATTCGAAGTCGTGCCTGGGATCACGACCGGACTAGCGGTGGCCGCGTATTGCGAGATCCCCATCACTCATCACGCCGAAGCGTCTGCAGTCGCTCTGGTGACCGGCCGGGAGCGAGATGAGAAGACTTCGCTACAGCTGCAGCGTGGATTGGCGGACTTTCCGGGCACTCTCGTATTCTACATGGGCGTCCGGAGGGCTGCCGAGTGGAGCCGTGCGCTGATAAACGAAGGGAAACCGGCCGAAACTCCGGTCGCAATCGTGCAGTGGTGTTCGCGAGTTCAACAACAAACCGTTGCTTGCACGCTGGGAACTGTCTCGGAAACCGTTGAGAAGCATACCGTTCGGCCGCCCGCGTTGTTCGTCGTCGGCACTGTGGTGGATCACGCTCCGGACGTCTCTTGGTTTGTGGCGCGGCCGATGTTCGGCAGCACCGTCCTGGTACCTGGATCGCGACGCTCGTCGGCGAAGCTCCGCGATCACCTCACCTCGCTTGGTGCAGACGTAATTCTAGCTCCGGTGATACGGATCGCCGATCCGGATGACTGGGCGCCGGTTGACGCGGCACTGGAAGACATGTCGGAGGTCGATTGGCTCGTATTCTCTAGTGCCAATGGGGTCGACTTCCTGATGCGGCGGCTTCTCACCCAAGGCGGAGATGTACGTCGGCTCGGAGGCGTCAAACTCGGGGCAATCGGGCCCGGCACAGCCGAACGGTTGGCGCACTACAGTCTTAGAGCCGATCTCGTGCCAGAGACATTCACGGCCGAGGCTCTTGCAGACGCTCTTTCGCCGAGTGCGAACGGGCAACGGTTCCTACTTGCCCGGGCAAGCCGGGGGCGGGACATCCTGGCAGAACGGCTCCGGGCAGCCGGAGCCGAAGTGACACAGGTCGTGGTCTATGCCAGCGTTGGCGTTGATGAAGCAGATCCTCATACATCCGAGGCTCTGGCAGAAGGCGAAATCGACTGGATCACCGTAGCCAGCTCGGAAACGGCGAAGTCTCTAGATAGACTCTACGGCGCGTCGCTCAGGAAATCTCGCCTTGCCAGTATCAGCCCGCTCACGTCAGCGGCACTCCGCGACCTCGGTTACGAACCGGCTGTTGAGGCTTCTGCCCACACGATGAGGGGAATCGCGGACGCGATCCTCGAGAGCCAACGGGAGACCTGAACGCGGGTTACATCGTTGCGCCGGCGCCGGTGCCACGGATCCGGAGCCAGGCATCTTGACCCGAACCTGCAGAAAGCCACATGAGTACCGTGATTATGACCGAAGAGGTCAGACACCAAACACATGTGGCTCCTATGACGAAAGGTTCGAGGAAGGTGAGGTAAATCGAGAAAAGGGTGCCACCTACCGTCATGACCAGCACGGACAAGCTCGCCCAGGTAGAGGTCGGACCTGAGGTGTACCGCGACGCAGACCACGCCAGTGAGATGGCGACAAACCCCACGAGTCCAAGTGCTCCAACGGGCAGTACACCAAAGAGTTGGGCGTACTCACTCTGATTGACCGTGTTGCAGTCACCAACGGGCCCACACACCGCAATCGCCCCGGTCGCCTCGATGTACGTCAGGTAACTGGCCACAAACGCACCAATCAGTGCCAAGAGCGGAATGCCGAATCCTCGCCCCCACCTGGCTGGGAGAACCTCTGCCTTCAAACCCAGAACGACGATGCTCACGATCATCAAAAGAAGGACAACGACAGAGATGCTGTTGCCGACCGGGTCGAGTCGGAAATTCTCGAGCATCGAAAGTTCTTGTGGCTGTATCACCTCGAACGGCGAGGGGGTGCTGGCCGCAGTATCCGGTTCCAGATCTGCCACTGTGTCCACGACACCGGTGGGCAGAGTGTCGATTGGCTGATCGACCACGGAGTCTCCCACCGCTGTCGGCGCCGTATCATGCAACGCAGCCTCAGGCTGCGTATTGTCTACGTCAACACTTGGCATGGGTTCGGTCGCTGCGCTGTCCTGGGCTTCAGCGACATCTGCGGATGTCGAATCTTCCTGCTCAGCGCCAACAACAGTGGCTACGCCAGGAATGGAAGCCACAGCCTCCCCCAACCCATCGATGGCCGGCCACCCGAGGCCGCCTTGATCCAAGCCTTGGCGGACCAGATCACCTGTCAGTTCCGGTATCTCGATCGATCCAACGAGGTACACGTCGCCGATGACTAGCCTCGGTACGCCGGTGCTGTCTGGCGGTATCTCCTGGTTGCGAGTGGAAGCCTGATACAGTTCAGTGCCGACTGGCTTCGACGCATCCACCAACAAGATTTCCAACTCGCCGCTGTGGAAGAGGAAAGCGCAACGCTCACCTTGAGGAACGGTCTCATCAGTTGTCACGCTGGGAGTGCCGCCATAGCTCCCGAACAATGCTGGAAGGTATTGCGTGATCACCTGATGGCAGTGGCGGCACGTCGGTGAGAAAAACAACACGGCCTGTACGGTTTGTGCCTCAGCTGTGCGGTGACCTCCTGGGACGACCTGCGACACTACTGGCAGACAGAGCAACGACATAACGCGCAGCACTCTCCCGATCCTCGGATAGTGAATGAGCGTTGCACCATCGCATGAACTCGTCCGGCCCTTGTGCACCATGTCCCCAACTGTCTAAAGACGCTCATAGCAACGTACGCACGCAGCGGCTACAACACCACGATGCCGAAGGCGATTTTGTCCGGCCCTGCAACATGGCGGAGTCTGCGTGCTTGCCATGACCAGTCACGCGAGGAATCTTTTCTCTGGCCGAGCATCAAGAGCACCAGAACTCTCCAAGGAGGAAGTGCATGAACGCGGGCGACGGTTTCTCTTCGCTGTGGAAGAAGGAAGACTGGTGGGCGGTGTGGCTGGGATTTGGAATTCTGGCGTTCGCCGTCGCCGCGGCGGGTTTGGATTTTAGCATCAAGGCACCCAAGGTGGAACGCTGGTCTGGTAGCCCGCTCGACGCCTTTTACAGTGACGCCAGCGTCCGCGTAACCGATTGGCCGACAACGCTACAAGCTGGTGGGGCGATCGCAGAAGCACTTCCCTCTCATACAGCAGGTCGCTTCAAGTACTCTCGCAAGGTCGGCTACCAAGAAGGCAGGCGCACGGTCTCGGAGACGATTGGCTGGAAGTCACGCTACCTGATGACTGATACTGACCGAGATGCGATTCTCGCACTGGTGTCCGAGCCGTCCCACCGTGATGCCGTCAACGATCTTTTTGGAAGAGCACAGTCGCCGAGAGCGAACTTCGTGGCCCTCGCCATCCTCTTAGTCGCCCTCGGTGCGGCGTTTGCGATTGCCGTTCACATGATGGGAGAGAAAGCCAAGACGTTCTCGGCCGGATATGCTATCGTGTTCCTGCTCGCAATCCTGGCATATTTCATATCCACACAGACATCTGTGAGCGCATACGGACTTCCATATGCTATGTGGGCGCTGCTGTTCGGACTCTTGATCAGCAACACGATCGGCACACCAAACTGGTTGTTGGCCGGATCGAAAACCGAACTGTTCATCAAGACCGGCCTGGTGCTCCTCGGAGCTGAAATCCTCTTCGCCAAAATCGTCGTCCTCGGCGCTCGCGGCTTGATGGTGGCGTGGTTGGTGACGCCAACGGTACTCGTATTCATGTACTTCTTTGGCACACGCATACTGAAGATGTCGAGCAAGGCACTCGTGATCATAGTTGCCGCGGCTACGAGTGTGTGCGGCGTATCCGCGGCGATTGCGACCGCAGCCGCGACCAAGGCTAAGAAGGAGGAACTGACACTGGCCGTGGGCATGACGCTGATCTTCACCGTGCTGATGATGGTAGGCATGCCCCCGATCATAAAGGCGATTGGCATGAATGAGCAGGTGGGTGGAGCGTGGATGGGCGGCACCATCGACGCCACAGGTGCGGTGGTGGCAGCCGGAGCCCTGCTGGGCGACAACGCGGAGGTCGTGGCGGCAGTCGTGAAGATGATTCAGAACATACTGATTGGGATCGTGGCATTCTTTGTTGCGATAGCATGGGTGACCAAGATCGAGCGTGACCCAAACGCACCGCGACCCAACGCAATGGAGATCTGGTATCGGTTCCCAAAGTTCATCGTGGGCTTTATCGCTGCATCGCTAATCTTCTCGTTCATACTGATTCCAGCGTTCGGCGGCGGCCAGGAAGGCTTGAACGCCGTAGACCGAAACGTCATCGGAGCGATTACAAAAACCTGTCGAGGCTGGCTATTCTGCCTGGCATTCGTGGCTATTGGGTTGGAGAGCAACTTCCGGCAACTGGCCGCCCAGATGGCTGGTGGGAAACCGATAATCCTTTACATAGTAGGTCAGAGCTTCAACCTGATCCTCACGCTGATCGTGGCATACATCGCGTTCGGCGGTTGGCTTCTCAACGCTGTCGTGTTGCAGTAGATCAAGAAAACGATGGCTGAACATCAAGACTACTCGGTCGGCGGCAGCAGGTCATCTGCTTGGGCGAGACTCATAGCAGGTACGCTGCTGCTCACTGCTGCCGTCCTCCTGCTGATGCGTGGCTACACACTGCCAGGCCCCGCCGGCGAGGTATTTCGTAACAATCTGCAGAACGGAATTGACGCCACGCCGCTCTTTTATACCGAAGTTGAAACACTCCCTCCAGACGAGTAAGCACTACTACCCGCATTTTTTGGACGACCCAAACCTCTACTTTGGGGTATAGCTTTTCTATACGAAACGTTGTAGACTTCCGCCGCGCCAAATCGTGACTTTTTTCGCAATGACTGAAAGGACCTGATGTCTGAGGTGCCGTTCAAAGACGAAGACAACGAACCCGTAGCCTCTATTGGCGTCCTTGCGCAAAAGGTTGGACTTTCGGTTTCGGCCGTCCGAAAATACGAGAACGAAGGCCTCGTCATCGCTCACCGGACGGAGTCGGGTCACCGTCTGTTCTCGCACGAAGACTTCGAGCGTGTCCAGAACATTCACCATCTGATCCACGATCTGGGGCTCAATATCGAGGCGATCCGCAGGATGCAGGCGTTGTTGCCCTGCTGGGACCTGCTGCCGTGTGATCCGAAGACGTGTGAGAGTTGTGGCGCGTACAACGACAACACACGACCGTGCTGGATGATCAAAGGCCTCGATTGCGCACCGCAGGGCAACGAGTGCAGACAATGCCAGGTTTATCGGTTTGGATCGCTCTGCACTGAAGAGATCAAAAGCCTCGTTTACGATCATGGAAATTCGAGTGACAGTAGCGTGGCGATCAAGGAACTGTTAAACCGCAAACGGCGATCCCAAGAGGAGGCTTGAACGTGGGTTCGATCTTACTGGTTGTTGCATATGCATGTGTGGCGGCGTTCGTCGCGGCTGTCGTGCACCGATTCGCAAAAATCTCGAGCATGCCAATGCACTTGAGGTGGGAGCTTTACCCGGTTGCCCACGAGAAAGGGCGGGCTGACTACGGCGGCTCCTACCTAGAGGAATCCGATTGGTGGACCAAGCCCCGTGAGTCGTCAAAACTCGGCGAACTCAAGGTGATGATTCCTGAGATCTTGCTGCTTGCGGGTGTATGGGAGCACAACCGCAGCCAGTGGTTCCGGTCGTTCCCGTTCCACTTCGGGCTCTACCTGCTTGCGGGCATGATTGGCTTACTCGTAGTCGGAGCAATCGCGACAGCGGCAGGCGAAAGCATCGCATCTGGCGGTGGCCTGTTCGAAAGCGCGGTATATCACCTCACATACATCTTCGGATTTGCTGGCCTGACACTCGGTCTGATCGGTGCCATTGCCCTACTGGCCAGGCGGATGTTCGACGAGGATTATGCGGAATACACGAAGAAAGGTGACTACTTCAATCTCACCTTCTTCGTGGTGACGTTGGTCGTCGCGATAGCCGCGCACGCTCTCGTAGATCCAACGTTTGTTGGACTCAGAGGTTACGTAACTCAGCTAGTCACATTCGATTTTGCTGCAGCAAACGCCGGCGGCGCCTCGCTCCTTAGCCTCCCCAGTATAGAGATCGTCCTGGGCTGCCTGCTGCTGGCCTACATCCCGCTCACTCATATGTCCCACTTCTTCACCAAGTGGTTCATGTATCACGACATAAGGTGGAGCGACGAGCCGAACTTCAAGGGCTCAAAGATCGAGAAGAAGATCCAAGAAGCATTGCAGTACCCGGTGAGTTGGTCGGCGCCGCACATTCGCGGGGACGGGAAGAAGAACTGGGTCGACGTTGCCACCTCCGGCGTTGAGGAGTGAAAGAGAATCCAATGAAGACGAAGAAAAGAGTAAAGATCGAAGATATATCGAAGCCCACGGATCAGCTCACTGAGGTACGCAAGGAAGACCTCATGCCGCTGCCGGCTCCGTTCGATAAGCCCGAGTCCACACCTGACTTCCCACCGTTGAGTGAAGCGGCAAAAGAGAAATACGAGTGTTCTCTCGACGGCACGATCGCGGTCAGCATTCCGAAGCCCAAGGACAAGCAGGAAGAGAGAGAACTCGTTGCCAAGTTCCTTTCGGGACTTCAGAAACTGTTCACGAAGGAGAACAACTGGACCTTCTTGCAGCCACTCGTGCTTTCGATGGAGCACTGTGCCACCTGCCACACCTGTTCCGATGCTTGCCACATCTACGAGGGCAGCGGAAACAACCCTGTTTACCGACCTGCATATCGATCCGAAGTCTTCCGCCGTCTTTACAAAAAGCACGTCAAGTCGAAAGGCGGCGTGTTGCAGGCGTGGAGAGACGGTGAGATCGAGTGCAACTGGACAACGGTCTCACGACTCGCGGAACTCGCATATCGGTGCAACCTCTGCAGGCGTTGTGCACAGACGTGCCCTGTAGGCGTGGATAATGCGCTGATCGCGCACGAGATCAGGAAGATCTTCAGCATGGAGATGGGCATCGTCCCTAAAGAGATCCATGACAACGGGTCGGTACTCCAGCTCAAGGTTGGCTCTTCCACCGGTATGAACGACATAGTTGCCAAAGACAACGTTGAATTCATTGACGAGGACGTCTCCGAGAAAACAGGTCTCACAATCGAAACACCTTGGGACGTAGAGGGCGCTGACATTCTTCTGATCCACAACGCCGGTGAGATCATGACGTGGCCCATGAACCCCGGCGCGTTTGCGGTGATCTTCGAGACAGCCGGATTGAGCTGGACGATGTCGAGTGAAATCGCAGGTTTCGACAGCATCAATTACGGTGTGTGGTATGACGATGCACAGTTTGCGCGGGTAGCAATCAAACACGCTGAGGCTGCTAAAAAGCTAGGCGTCAAGAAGATAGTGCTTGGCGAATGCGGGCACGCCCACAAAGCACTCACCGTTATCGCGGACCGAGTACTGACAGGTGACCTCAATATTCCTCGCGAGAGTTGTCTTGTTACTCTCGAGGATATCGTCATGAACGGCAAGATCGATGTCGATCCGTCGCGTAATGACTTCCCGGTCACGCTCCATGATCCGTGCAACGTCGTCAGACTCATGGGTATCGTTGAGCCGCAGCGACGCATTCTCAGAAAGATCGCGCCTCAATTCCGCGAGATGACACCTCATGGCGTGGATAACTATTGCTGCGGCGGTGGCAGTGGTTTCGCAATCATGTCGGGGCACAACTTCGGTGATTGGAGAACTCAGGTTAGCAGCAGGAAGAAGTTGCAGCAGGTTCTGAACGCGTTCGAGGGCGAGCTCGATCCGTCGATCAGGAAGTACGTATGCGCACCATGCTCGAACTGCAAGGGTTCCCTCCGCGACCTGTTCCAGTACTATGATATTTGGGAAAAGCACTCAATTCTTTACGACGGCCTAGTGGAGTTGATTGTAAACTGCATGACGAACGTCGAGCCTGATTTCATCGAGTGGGAGTTGCACTAAGCGAACAGGTGCAGCGTCAGACGCTCCGCAAAAAATGAGCGTTGCGACTTGAACGATAAAGGGAGGAACACATGGCCAAGAAGATCCTGGTCGTGGATGATGAGCCTGACGTGATCGAGTACTTCACCACGTTGCTCGAAGAGAACGGTTACGAAACGCGCAGTGCCTCGAATGGAGCCGAGGCTATTGCCGCAATCCGCGAAGAAAAACCGGACCTGGTAGCCCTGGACATCACCATGCCCGAGCAGTCGGGTGTGAAGACGTACCGCCAGCTAAAGGGAGAGAAGGAGTTCGAAGGTATACCCGTGCTGATCATCACCGGTATTGCCAAGGATTTCAAACACTTCATCTCAACGCGGAAGCAGGTTCCCCCTCCAGACGGGTACTTGGAGAAGCCTGTTAGCCCTGAGGCACTGACCGCGGAAGTGAAACGCCTTATCGGCTGAAGCTTGCGTTTTCCGGCAGTCTTACACAATGCCGAAGTGCTTCATCATTCGTAGCAGCGTTGATCTATGGACACCCAGATCTGCTGCAGCCCTCGTGCGGTTTCCACTGTTCCGCTCCAGGGCTATATCTGTCTTGCAGTAATGTCCAGTCAGGCGAGCAGCTTCCTCACCGTTCGCACGAACTGCTCTGCATCCACGGGCTTGTTGATGTACCCATCGGGCGGAGGCACTTGGCGACGGTTGGATATGAACGTCTTGAAATCGTCTGATACGCCGGTCGTAATGATGACAGGAATGTCCTTGAATCGGTC
>JBDGYW010000145.1:0-10891 GCA_039588935.1 Gemmatimonadota bacterium
CAGCACGACCTACAGATGAGGAACGGAGATTCAACTCCGATCGCATAATCCATACACCCGTCCGTCACGGCTCCGCACGCACCGAAGAAAGTGACGGCCTTTGGCCGTCGTTCCAGGTCGGCGTCGAAGATGTTCTCCTTTTCAAACCGGTAGTTCGACAGGCGGGGATATTTGAGTGAACGCACGAGTCGATAAAGACGGTGAGATCCGACATCGACATCTGTACCCACTACCTCATATTCCGGCAGCTCACGTGCCAGCGACATTGCATGTCTGCCAAACACGGTTGCGGGATTGACGATCAACCGGTTTCGGGATTTTTCCTCGGAAACGTGCCGTATGAGAAGCTCTTGGAGGTGGTCATCTCTTTCCCTTCTCTTGTATTCCCATGGAACCGTGCGGCGCTTCCAGAGCGTGACCGGGAACCGGGGAAAGAGCCGGTCCCAAACAACTCTCAGCTCACTCAGATGGGTTTCGATCGCTCGTTCCTCGAGCACGCGATCCGGGTCCGCAAAATCCCCGCGACGATACTCGGCGAGCAGGGATTCGAGTGGGATTCGATAGTCAATGTTCTGACACAGGAAATGGAATTCATCGAGGATTTGGGGGGGCATGGTTCCTTGTCGTTACAGCGTGAGCGCTAGTCTCAGCAGTATGTCGATTCACAGTTGGTTGCGCAATTCTCGGTTGGCACAATACGCACAGTGGCGGGGTACATCGAGTCACGAAACCGCAACCCACTCCTGGACGCGTTGATGAAGACTCGCACGTTGCTTCCCGTGTTTCTCCTTCTCTGCTGTCTGTTGCTCGCCATAGCCTCTGTCGTCATTCTGCGGATGCTCCCCACCGCAACCCGCTCCGCCGACCTCGAAGTCGCCGGCTCCGATGCTTCGGTATGGCCTTTATCGACGCCGGAAGAACAGGGCATCGACTCAGAACTCCTTGTGAGAATGCTGGAGGAAATCAGAGACGAAGAGCTGAAGGTGCGAAGTGTTCTCATTGTCCGAAATGATCACTTGGTGTTGGAGGGCTACGCACACCCGTACGACAGAAGCGTCGTCCACGACGTAAAATCGGTGAGTAAGAGCGTGATCTCCGCGCTGGTGGGCATCGCGCTTCGTGAAGGTATCCTGCCGAGCCTCGATCAGCCGGTGCACGAGTATTTCCCAAACTACTTCCCTGACGGTATAGATTCGCGCAAGAGCGACATCAGTCTCGCCCATCTCCTCACCATGTCCTCGGGTCTCGACCTGGACGAGAACGGCCCGGCAATGAACGAGATATCCTCCCATGAGGACTTGGTGGAGGCTACATTCGCGCGATCAATGCGGACTACTCCCGGTGAGTCGTTCCAGTACTGCACGTTTCTGACTCTAGCGATGACGCGAATCCTGACCGATGCCGGTGGAAGAGACCTCCTGGAACTCAGCACCGACATCCTGTTCGAGCCATTGGGCTTCGCCAACCTACACTGGGGCAAGGACCAACAGGGATACCGTTTCGGCGGCGACCAGCTGTGGTTGAGACCTATCGACATGGCCAAGTTCGGCAGTCTCTTTTTGCACAACGGTGCTTGGGGAGATCGACAGATCGTGCCGGAATCTTGGGTAGCAGCTTCGATCACCAATAGGTTCGCTGAATTCAGCCTAGACGGGTACAACGGCTATGGCTACTGGTGGTGGCTATCGGGTGATGGGAGCTATCGGGCCAGAGGTGCATTCGGACAGATCATATCGGTATACCCGGACAGGGACATGGTCGTTGTGTTCACCGGAGCAAGCAACGAAGATTGGGAGCGGCTCACAGATGAGTTCTTGCTGCCCGCCATTTCCTCTGAGGATGCTCTTCAGCCGAATGGGCCGGCCGTCAGACAGCTGCAACAGTTGGTCCATGAACTGGGCAATCCCGAGCCTCAGACACCTCCTGCCTTGCCGGCGATCGCGAGCGAGATTTCGGGTAAACCGTTCGTGCTGGATCAGAACAACCTCGAGTTTTCAAACATCACTTTCTGGTTCGAATCACCCGATGTCGGCCGCTTGGCGATTTCCTACAACCAACAGATACTGGATCTTGCGATCGGAATGGACAACGTGTACCGACAAACGGGGAGTGTGAACTGGGGAATGAGAACTGACGGAAACAGCCTGGCACTTCGCGGTAGTTGGGTGAATAACAATCAGTTCGTTTTGGAAATCCACGAAGTAGGCGAACCATTCTACTTCGATGTCGAGCTGACGTTCACCGATGACCGAGTCGAGGGGACATCCACCTTCCAGCCTCTCGGTTGGCGCACACCCATCGTAGGAACTCGGGAGTAGGCCTCCGAGCAACAACCGACTTCGCCCAAGGTACTGCTGGACACACCCTCCAACCGGTACCATACTTGGCAGGGTCGCACACTCCCAAAGAGGATCTCACGAGATGTTTCTCCTATTTTTTCTTGCCATGCACTCCGGAGTACAAGACGTGAACGAATGCGGGTTGTCGTTGCCGACAGAAATCGGTGAGTGGAAAGCCGCGGAGGAAGAAACCTCATACGATAGAGGCACGCTGTACGACTACATGAACGGGGGAGCCGAGGTCTATCTGTCGTTCGACTACAAACGCGTTTGCGTGCGGAAGTTCCTGGGGCCTGACGACAACGAGATCGCTCTCGACGTGTACGACATGGGATCTTCGGCCGAGGCGTTCGGAGTTTTCTCCGTGAGCATCGAAGACCCCGAGGTGGGGATCGGGCAGGGCTCCGAGTTCGGCGCAGGTCTGCTCAAATTCTGGAAGGACAAGTACTTCGTCTCGATCGTGAACCTGGGCATCGATGAATCAGCCGACCAGGTGTTGCTCGAGGTTGGCAGAGCTGTCGATGCGGCAATCGAAACGACCGGCCCGAAGCCCGAGATGCTGCGACTCCTGCCGCCGGGCGGCCTGAGCCAACGGCAGACCAGTTTCTTCCACTCCAACGTGATCCTGAGCAACCGGTTCTTCATCGCCGCCGAAAACATCCTGAAGCTGACGGACCAGACAAACTGCGTCTTCGGGGAATACGGAGAAATGGGAGACGCCGGGAATCTGCTGTTGGTCCAATATCCGGATGTCAGGCAGGCAGAGGAGGCGTTGCGTGAGTTTTTCGCCGCCTACCTCCCAGAGGCCGAAGAGAGCCGACCATATCAGACCGAAAGCGGCAACTGGACATCAGCCAACAGGACCGACAACTACATCTCCGTGGTGTTCGAGGCCCCCAGTGAGGGCCGCGCGATAGAGCTTCAATCTTCGATCGAGTTCAACTAGAGAGGCGCCAAATGGTACGCAAACTCACTCGCCGCGACTTCATGAAGGGTAGCGCCGCCACCGTACTCGGCGTATCGATGGCTCTTCCCGCAAAGCAAACCGGCAGATCAAAGGTCGTGCTGATCCGTGACGCCGACGCGCTCGACGAGAATTCGGCGTTCAACGGTGAAGTAATCCAAGAGATGCTCGACCAGGCGGTGATGGCCCTCTTCGAAGCCGACACACCGCAAGCGGCATTTCAAAGCATCATCAGCCCAAATCAAACGGTTGGGATCAAGACAAACGTCTGGCCTTACCTCCCGACGCCTCCCGAGCTCGAGGCCGCTATCAAGCAGCGAGTGCTGGACGTGGGTGTGAGCGAAGAGAACATCGGCATCGACGACCACACCGTCAGATCGAACCCTTTGTTCCAGAACGCTAACTCGATCATCAATGTGCGGCCGCTCCGAACTCACTACCTCTCCGGTGTGAGCGGATGCATGAAGAACCTCATAATGTTCTCGGATAGCCAGAGCAAGTGGCACCCTAACTCATGTGCCGACCTCGGACTCCTGCAAACCCTCCCTGAAGTGAGTGGGAAACTCCGCCTTCACATCCTCTCGGTGTTGACACCTCAATTCCATGGACGCGGGCCACACCACTTCAGTCGCCGTTATGTCTGGAACTACAAGGGATTGCTCGTTGGTACTGACGTTGTCGCCGTAGATGCCGTCGCACTACAGCTCCTGATGGCAAAACGGACCGAGGTGCTCGGCGCTGCCAGAGCGTTGCCTCCGGTCCCCATCCATATCGAACGAGCAGACAAGGTGCACGGCCTGGGCAACAGCGATTTGAACAACATCGACCTGATCAAGCTGGGCTGGCAGGACGACATCCTGATCTAGCGCAACCAGTGACTCGGAACCCGCGGTTTCAGGAGATATCGAAAATGAAACAACGCTCTGCCAAACCGGCCTTGGTGATCGCGGCAGCATTTCTGTTCTCGTCGTGTCTTGCCGAGGCCCAGAGTAACGAACTCGAGTACGTGAACGGCGCGGTATGGACCAGAGCCCACGACATCGAGGTTCGAGAGGGTTATGCGTACTGTTCCTTTCTGAACGGTCTCGGCGTACTGGACGTCACCGACAAATCCAGTCCACGACTTGTTTCGAAGCTTTTCCTGGGCGGCGGCTTCGGGATCGAGGTCTCAGCTGGACACGCATTCATCGCCGCTGGTCAAAGGGGCTTGCAGGTAGTGGACGTGTCCAACCCGGCGTCTCCCATGACTGCCGGTGCGCTCACCACACCCGGTGAGGCGAAGGATATCGTATTGACGGGAGATCGCGTATACATCGCCGACGGACCGGCCGGCATGTTGATCGTTGACGTAAGCGATCCTGCAGCACCATCTCTGCTCGGCGCGCTGGACACGCCAGGTTACGCGGAATCCATCGTTGTGTCTGGCGGCGTCGCGTTCGTCGCCGACGGTTCGTCAGGCCTGGTCCTGATCGACGTCAGCGATCCATCCAATCCGACGATGATTGGACAGTACGACACGCCCGGCAACGCCGAAGACTTGGCACTGAATGACCAGTTTGCGTATGTGGTTGACGGATCATCCGGGCTCCACGTGATAAACGTCAGCACCCCCGCCGAGCCGAGCCTGGAGGCGTCGATGGAGGCTGTCGGATACGCACACGGAATATCAATCCGCGACAATCATGCCTTCGTGGGCAATACCATCGACGCCGACTTCCAGATTCTCGACATCTCCGACCCGGCCGCCCCGACACAGGTGACGACTCTAAAGTATGGGTTCCCCAACGAAGGCTGGGACGTCACGATCGATGGAAATGTCGCGTACATCGTCGACCACTTTTCGGGGATCTTCGTTGTCGACATCACGGACACTGCAAACCCTGAGGTCCTGGGAGCATATCGCACTCCTCAGTTCATGGTCGGCCTGCATATCAACGACGGAAGAGCCTTCACCCTTGGCCAGGAAGGGTTCGGTTTGACTATCGTCGACGTTTCCAACCCGTCTGAGCCAGCGTTTCTGTCGAGATTCAACGCCCGTTACTCGCTGAGATTCCCGGCCGGTGTTACGACCTGGCGCAACTACGCATACGTCACCGAGCGACGCAGGTCGGCAATCGTTGATTTCGGTAACGTGGCCGAGCCCAACAGCGTTTCGGTCGTTCCGGTTCCTGAGACAGCACGAGCGATCCAGGCGCGGAGTGGCTACGCGTATGTGACCGCGGACAACGCGGGGTTCTTTGTAATGGATGTTTCGGATCCGGCCGCCGTGACCGTCGAGGGCTCTGTTGAAATGCCCGGTTTCTCGTATGGTGTTGCGTTAGACGGCAACCATGCATACCTCGCGAACAGTGAGTACGGGCTGAAGATCATCAACATCGCCGACCCATCGGCTCCAACTCTCATTTCGTCGCTGAAGACACCCGACAACGCCTATGGAGTGGCAGTCGGTGGGAACCACGCATATATCGCCGACGGCGAATCGGGGCTTCAGATCGTCGACGTCAGCGACCCGGCATCTCCAGCGATAGTCGGGAATCTCGTTTTGGGCGGCTTCGTCAACTCCGTCGCCTTGTCCGGCAACGTCGCTTATGTAACGGACGAGGACTTTGGACTACACAAGGTCGACATCAGCGATCCGACGCACCCCGTTTTGGTCGCGTCATTCGACACGCCCGGGGAGCCGACAGATGTGGCAGTGGTGGGAGAGTACGTGATTGTCAACGACGCCTTCTCGTTGATAGTTCTGAGGTGACGGCGGCATAGGGTGCAGAGGTGCAGGGCTGCAGAGCGGCAGGACCTGCAACTCTGCAACACTGCATCTCTGCCGCTTCATTCCACCCTCAACACCTCCATCGGACTCACCCTAGACGCCCGCCGTGCCGGAATCCAGCTCGCTATTAAGGCAATGGCTGTCAGCAATATGATGCCGCCAGCAAACGTAAGTGGATCGGTAGCGCTTACACCGTGGATCATGCTCTCCATCACGCGCGTTAATCCGACTGCGGCGGCGGTGCCTATGCCCAAGCCTATGATCGTCAGCCAACATCCTTCCTTGATCACACCGCCGATCACGTTACCCGTCTGCGCACCGAGTGCCATCCGAATGCCGATCTCGCTTGAACGTTGGGTCACGCCGAAGCTGAGCACTCCGTAGATTCCGACCCCGGCCAGCAATATCGCTGCGGCAGCAAACGCTCCCAGGATGCACATCGAAAACCGCTGAGACCCAAGCGAAGCGAACAATACTCTCTCCATCGTGAGAGCCTGATAGATCGGCTGAGTTGGATCCACTTCCAACACGGTATTGCGGACGGCCGCCGTCAAGCCCGCGACATCACGCTCGCTTCGCACAACCACCGTCATGTATGGCATCGGTGCCTGCATATACGGACTGTAGATCTCAGGTCTCGGCGGCTGATCGAGCCCCCAGTAGACGGTGTTGCCCACGACTCCTACAATCGTTGACCAGTTCGAATTGTCATCCGGTGGGGTATTCCAGGTCACCCGCTTGCCAATAGGATCTTCTTCGGCCCAATAGAGGTCGGCGAGTGCCTGGTTGATGACGGCAACTCCGGACTCATCCTCGTTGTCGGCTTCCGTAAAGACGCGTCCCCTGAGCAGAGGGATTCCGAGCGTGCCAAAGTAGTCCGGACTGGCAAGCTGGTATCCACCGTGCGATTCCTCACCAGGGACCAACGGACGGCCTTCGATGGCGAAGACGAGATCGCCCCTCATTCCCATGCTGATTGGCAGGCTCAACACGCCACCCGCGGATAACACACCAGGAATCGACCTGACTCGTTCGAGTGTAGTCCTGTAAAATTCCACTTGCTCCTGGTTCGTCTGATACCTGCTCTCCGGTATGTCAACGCGTGCCGTAAGCGTGTTGCCGGGATCGAAACCCGGATCAACATTGGTGAGTGTGATGAATGTCCTGATCGTGAGGCCGGCCCCTACCAACAACAGCAACGACACAGCCACCTCAGCGACAATAAACCCGTTTCGAAGTCGACTGCGAATCTGACCTGCTGTCTGCCTGCCGCCACCGACTGCGGCAGCGGCCCTCAAATCACTCTTGAACGACTGGATGGCCGGGGCAAGTCCGAACAGCACGCCGGTACCCAAGGCGGCCGAGAGCGTGAAGCCCAAGACTCTCAGGTCAGTGCCGACCTCGGCCAGACGCGGGATCCCTGCCGGCGCCAGAGCGAGCAGCCCTTTCGTACCCCACACCGAAATCAAGAGCCCGACGGCACCTCCAGCGAGAGCCAGGAGCGCGCTCTCTGTCACCAGCTGTCTGAGAATCCTGGCACGCCCTGCTCCCATAGCGGCTCGCACCACCATCTCCTTGTCTCGTCCCGACGCACGCACCAGCAGGAGATTCGCTACGTTTGCGCAGGCAATCAGAAGAAGAAAACCCACCGCGCCGAATAGCACGTACAGGGTGGAGCGAGTGTTGCCGACGATGGACTCGTGCAGCGGTACCACGTTCAAACCCTCGTTGGCATTGACGTCTGGATATGCTTCCTTCAGGCGGTCTGCAAGCCCGGTCATCTCCGCCTGCGCTTCGACCAGGGAGACACCGTCCCGCAGGCGGCCGAGCGCATTGAAGTACTGAGCGCCGCGGTTGTCAGCCGGGTCACCGCCGAAGTCAAACGGCGGATCGGGCACTCTATAGTCGGACTCCATCCAGATTAACGTGGGTCCCGGGTAGCTGAAGCCACTTGGCATCACTCCCACGACTGTGTACTGCGTGCCTTCTACTGTCATGGACGATCCGAGAATCGCGACATCGCCCGCAAATTGCGATTGCCAAAGACTGTAACTCAACACCACCGCACGATCGCCACCGGGCAGGTCAACCTCTGGCGACAGTGTTCGCCCGATCAGGGCATTGACGCCGAGCACTGAGAAATAGTCTGCCGTTACACTTGCGCCTCGCACGACCACTGGGACGTCCGTCCCCACCAGGCTGTAACGCCCTGTGCTGAAGCCGGCTAGTTGCTCGAACGACTCATTCTGGGTCTTTACGTCGATGAAATTCGCTCCAGCATGATTGTCACGATCCTCGGCACCTTCGGTGGAATACAGTCGCACCAGGCGTTCGGCATTGGGGTATGGCAGCGGCCGGAGGACGATTCCGTTTACGACGCTGAATATGGAGGTTGTGGCTCCGATCCCCAGCGCCAACGTCACGATTGCCACGAGCGCAAAACCAGGCGCGCGTAGGAAGCCACGCACCGCGTAGCGGATGTCCTGCATGAAGGAACCCATGATTGCTCCAACTGATCTGCTGAATGAATGATCGGCGACCGAAGCCGAGAGAGGCGTGGACCGGCGACGGGCTAGCCGATCGAGCACCAACCTCGTCGGGAAACTCCACACCAGCGACCAATACCAGAGCCGAGCCGCGTGGCCGCCATACTTTGCCGATCGGTGTTCGTACAGCTCAGCGAGGTCCGTCAACACCGGCTCACGGTCATTTCGCGGCAGGCACAGGCCGAGCAACTTCTCAGCGAACTTGGGCGCACCCCTAGGGATCATCCCTGCTCCAGCGCGGCACCTACCCCCTCCCAGAGCCGCTCCATCGTCCTTTGCGATTCCCTGAGGCGTTCGAATGCCGGTTTCGTGAGCTTGAAATAGCGCCGAGGCCGCCCACCTTCTTCTGGCGCAGCAGCTGACATCCTGGACGAGACGAGCCCCTTCTTCTCGAGACGCCTGAGAGCGATATAGACCGCTGCCGGCGCCACAGACCGCTCGGTTTTCTCTTCCAGCTCGAGGACGATGGGTACGCTGTAAGACTCAACGCCCAACCGCAGAATGGCGAGCAAGACCTGCAGCTCGAACTCGCCGAGTGATTCCCTTCCCATAACCGACTCCATGTCGAAGACTAGCGTTGCTAGTCAATGTAACTGCACCCTACGAGACTAGCAATGCTAGTGTTTCAGGCCACATTCCCTGCTCCACCCCTCGGCATGCGCGGAATCCCCGCTCCACACCTGGCCCCAGCATATGCTGCCAATGCCGCCAGTGCCACCAGTGCCACCAGTGCCACCACCCCACTTACAACGTTCCGCAACCGGGGGCTGTCTAACCACGTAGAGATAGTGTTGCCAACCACACCTTCTTTCCCTCTTTCGGCTGGGGAGGCATCCGGAATCGGATGTAGTCAAAGAGTGGAAGTAGCTGGAGGGTGGTTTCCTTCGGGCACGATGCCGTGAGGAAGTCGAACATGAAAATCCACGCATTCTGTTGTCTCACTGCGAGCCTTCTCCTCATCACACTGCCGCTAGCCGCCCAGAACGGTTCGCCCACCGCAGAGCAACGAGTCCCCAAAGTGACATCGCAGATTGAGGTGGATGCAATCCTGGATGAGGAAGCCTGGCGACAGGCGCTCACCATGGAACTGAACTTCGAGGTGCGGCCCGGGGAGAACATCCCGCCACCCGTTCGGACGGAGGTCCTGCTCGCCTATACCAACACGCATCTCCTGGCGGCATTTCGGGCATACGACCCGGACCCATCGGCGATTCGGGCAACCATAACAGATCGCGATGCCATGTACGGAGACGACTGGGTGGCGCTCGTGATCGACACCTTCAACGATCAGACGCGCACCTTCGATTTCTTCTGCAATCCGCTCGGCATTCAGGGTGACCAGATCGAGAGTCCAAACGGCGGTGGCGCCTGGGATGCCATCTGGGACTGCGACGGGCAGATCACCGCCAACGGCTACGTGGTCGAGATGGTAATTCCGTTCAGCTCGATGCGGTTCCAACAAAGCGATGGCGATCAGATCTGGGGGTTCGACGCGGTGCGGAGCTACTCGCGTGACGTGCGGCACCACATCGGATTGTTCGCTCGGGACAGAAACAACAACTGCTACATGTGCCAGGCAGTGAGGTTGGTGGGCTTCGAGGGCGCCACTCCCGGCCGGAATATCGAGATCGCTCCAACCGTATACGGCGTATTCACCCAGGAGCGTGACGATTTCCCAAACGGTCAGTTCGCCGAGCGTGCCAAGGAATTCGAACCCGGAGTCACGGCGAAGTGGGGACTGACGCCGAGCCTCACCATGAATGCCACAGTGAACCCTGACTTCTCGAATGTGGAAGCAGATGTAGCGCAACTCGATATCAACACCCAGTTCGCGCTCTACTACCCCGAACGGAGGCCCTTCTTCTTGGAAGGCGCGAGCTTCTTCAACACACCGTTCCGCGCAGTGCACACGCGCACCCTTGCCGACCCTTTATGGGGCACAAAGATCACCGGAAAGGAGGGAGCGAACGCGGTCGGCTTCTACACGGTACATGACGAACTGACCAACATCCTCTTCCCCGATGTTCAAGGTTCGTCGCAGACATCGCTTGCCCAGAAGAGTGTTGGATCGGTGCTGAGATATCGGCGGGACCTGGGACGCGCCTCCAACGCCGGCGTGCTGTTCACAGACCGCGAGGGCAGCGACTACTTCAACCGTGTAGGCGGTTTCGACGGTCTATGGAAGATGACGCTCACCGACCAGATACGTGTTCAGGCACTCGGCTCTCATACCGGCTACCCCACGGCGGTCTCCGACGACAATGCACAGCCG
>JBDGYW010000146.1:0-10832 GCA_039588935.1 Gemmatimonadota bacterium
CCAGGACCCAGTTGTTCGAGGATCTTGCGGCGTTCCAAGTCCGTTCGTTCAACGTCACCGGCAACGATCAACCCACACGCGTTAGGGGGCTGAACATCTCTGCGGGGCTCCTCAGTTTGCTGCAAATCCAACCGCAGCTCGGACGATCGTTTCTCCCGGAAGATGACATCGAGGGTGCTGTGCCGGTTGTTGTTCTGAGCGACAGGGTGTGGCGCGACAGGTTTCACGCAGACCCCGGTGTACTGGGCAAGTCGATCACTATCGACGCAAGGCCACATACGGTGGTGGGTGTGGCTCCCGAAAACTTCATTTTCTGGGCTGACCCGCTCATCTTGGTTCCCTTCGCGCTGCCGGCGGACCGGAAGTTCCGTGGTGCGCGCAATGTGAGAGTGATCGGCCGCCTCGCAGCAGAGGTTTCACCGGAAGCGGCGGCGGTTGAACTCGGCGAAGTGTTTTCCGGCATCACACTGGAGCACCCGGAGACCAATCAAGGTTGGAGCGTCTTGCTCAAACCGCTGCACGAACGGATTTCGGGAAGTGGCCGAGATCCGCTCTTCGTCTTGGCCGGCGCGGTTGCGCTCGTGCTGCTCGTTGCCTGTGCCAATGTGGTGAACCTGTTGCTCGCGCGGGCCGAAACTCGGCGTCGAGAGTTCGCAATGCGCACGGCGCTAGGTGCGAGTCGCTTCCGACTGTTGCGGCTGGCACAGACGGAAGCAGTGTTGTTTTCGATTTGTGGTGGCCTCGTGGGAGTGGTCGCGGCACACTGGAGTGTGAGGGCGCTCGTAGCTGTCTACGGAAGTGCCATTCCACGAGCGGACGAAGTCGGCATCAACGGAGTCGTGCTCGCCTTCTCGATTGTCGTCTCGGTTCTCGTGGGATTGGTTGTCGGCACGTTGTCTGTGATGAGAGTCAGGTCCCTCGACATCAACGCGACACTGAAGGAGGGTGGGAGTCTCTCGCCGTCTGGGAGGGCGCGACTGAAACAAGCTCTGGTCGTTGGTGAGATCGCGCTGGCTCTGATGTTGGCAACCGGGGCCGGACTACTGTTGAAGAGCTTCTGGCGTTTGCAGCAGGTCGACTTGGGGATGTCACCGGAGAACGTGTTGAATGTGCAGTTGGCGCTTCCGACCGCGCGTTACCAGCAACAGGCGGACGTCGTCAGGTTCTATTCGAGAGCCCTGCACGACCTGACTCGGAACCCGAGAATCGAACACGCTGCCGCGATCAACAGGCTCGGACTCACACACGGTTTTTGGAATCTCACCTTCGTGCTGGCGGCGGATGACCCCGACAATCGCGCAAGCGGTGTGGAGTTGAGGTTCATCACGAGTGATTACTTCGCGACGATGGGAATCCCGCTGCTGCAGGGGCGCACGTTTTCCGAGTTGGATGGGCCGGACGCTCCCGAGGTAGTGGTAGTCAATCAGGAATTGACACGGCACCTTTTTGGCGACCGGGATCCGATCGGAGCGCGCATCAATCCCCGAGGGCCGGACAGGGCGATAGAGATCGTCGGTGTGGTGGAAGACGTCAGAGAATTCGGTCCGGAAATGTGGCCGCGGCCTACTATCTATCTGCACCAACTTCAGACGTCACATCCGGACATCCGTGGCAGCTCAATAGTGATTCGCACAGCGGACGATCCACTGCAGGTGGCTCGAGATGTCCGCCAGATGGTGCTCAACCTCGATGCCGATCTGCCGCTGTTCGGCGTAGCTCCGTTCAGTGACCTAATGTCGCGCTCGACCGGCGGACGGCGGTTCCTGATGTCGCTGCTGTGTTTGTTCGCGGGGTTGGCGCTGGTGCTTGGCGCGGTGGGCATTTACGGGTTGATATCGTATTCGGTAGCGCAGCGAACCCGCGAGTTGGGTGTACGGATGGCATTAGGAGGGAGTCACGGCACTATCGTTCGGATGATAGTCGGTCACGGCACGTTGTTGGCACTCGTGGGTGTCTGTGTTGGTTTGCTCGGGGCGTTTTTGGCGCTACGTCTCCTCTCTCATCTGCTGTTTGAGGTGAGCGCCTACGACTTCGTGACCTATGCGGTCGGTGCAGGCCTTTTGCTGATGGTGGCGCTTGCGGCCTGCTACGTTCCGGCGCGCCGCGCCGCGTCGATAGATCCGCTCGAGGCACTGCGTTACGAGTGAACACCTTCGGAGGGATTCCGAAAATGCGAGCCAGGAATACGACCCTCGCGGCGGCAATCATGACATTGCTGGCCTTTGTCATTGCTGGCCTCGTGAGCGTCTGGAAATTGGCGGCAGACGGTCCAAGACCGTTCACTCTCATTCCTGCGATCTGTTTTCCGATCGCCGCAGCCGTATGGCTATTCCTGCTTTTCCGCCGCCATGAACGAGCAACACACGATGAATTGTAAGGCTGTCCTTGGCTGGCGAGGGCAGTCCACATACGGAGTTGCTCTTTGGTGTTCATTCCTAGTCGTGACCACTCTGGTGATGGCCTCGTGGGCAAGCCCTTGGTCATCCGGAAACCAGACGGTCACGTTCCGTGACACGGGGCAGCGATTGGGTGGAGGCGACAGCTACTGTGTCGCCCTCGCGGACATCGATCTCGACGACGATATCGACGCGCTCGTAACCAACGCAGACCGCTCGAATGTGCTGTGGCTGAACGATGGAACGGGTATGTTCACCAACTCCGGTCAGGATCTAGGCAGCGGAACCTGCATCGCGCTCGCAGATCTGGATGATGACAGCGACGTTGATGCATTTGTCACGGGCGACTCCAATCGTGTACTGCTAAACGACGGCACAGGCGGCTTCTCAGACACCGGGCAGTTACTTGGCGAAGTCGGTGCCGAGAGTGTCTCCCTTGGGGATCTCGACCGCGACGGTGATCTCGATGCTTTCTTGGCGTATTGGGGTCACCCAAGAGGACAGCCGAACAGAGTGTGGTTGAACGATGGAGTCGGCAGCTTCACGGACAGTGGTCAGAGGCTTGGTACATCGGCGAGTTCCGACGTTGTGCTGGCCGACGTGGACGGCGACGGTGATCTCGACGCTTTCGTAGCCAATCAAGCGGACAGTACACACCACCCGCTACCGAACGCCGTCTGGCTCAACGACGGTAGAGCAGGGTTCACGCACAGCGGTCAAGCGATCGGGAACGCATGCAGCTACTCTGTGCAGTTGGGAGATTTAGACGGTGATGGCGATCTGGATGCCTTCGTGGCCAACTCGAGTCATGCCAGGCTCTCGGATCCATCCAACAAGGTGTGGTTCGGGGACGGTGCGAGCGGGTTTTTCGACAGCGGTCAGAAGTTGGGGATGGTCTACAGTCTTGCCGCGGTGTTGGGTGATCTCGATGGTGACGGAGACCTCGACGCCTACGTCGGTAACTATCGCGATGCTGATCGTGTCTGGTTGAACGACGGAAGAGGCAGGTTTCTGGATAGCGGCCTACGACTGGGCAATTCGAACGGCCACGACATCGTGCTCGGCGACCTCGACGGTGACGGTGACCTCGCCGCGTTCGTGGTCAACAACACGTGGCAGGGGGGTGATGGGACGAACACGGTGTGGTTGAATCACACCGGCGATCCGTCAGCGCGGTAGCTCGAAAAAACACCCCTCCGCCGAGGCGAAGGGGTGTCGAATCTTCGAGATGTGAAGCGGAACTACCGAATGCTGCCTTCGTACTGGGCCGTGAGCTGCTTCTCTTTCACGTGCTCCAGCGTGTAATCGGGCAGCAGCAGCGGAGCGATGCGTGTCTCATCGACTCCCGCGTCCTTCGCCTCCGCGTTGTACTTGGCCACGTGGTCGAGGCTCAACGCTCCGTCTTCGGCCTTGTTCAGAGCATATTGACCGGCGCTTCTCCCGGATATGCGACCGAAGACCATGATGTCGAGGAGCGAGTTGCCCATCAGGCGGTTCTCTCCGTGAATTCCGCCGCCAACCTCACCGGCCACGAAGAGCCCCGGAATACTGGTCTCCCCGGTTGCCTGGAACTCCAGACCGCCGTTCTGATAGTGGAGGGTCGGGTAGATCAGCATCGGCTCCTTACTGATATCGATGTCGAAGCGCTTGTACATGATGTATTTGCCGGGGAACTCCTGCTTGACGTAGCCCTCGCCGAACATCACGTCGAGCATCGGGCTGTCGAGCCAGACGCCGAACTTGCCGGTTGGGGTGGGCACACCCCTACCAACTTCCGTGCACTCCTTGATGATGCAAGCTGCCTCGACGTCGCGCGGCTCCCGTTCGAAGACGAACTGGTTGCCCTCTACGTTCAACAGATTGGAACCGGCTCCACGGAACTTCTCAGTAATGAGAATACCCTCGGCCTGCTCCGGGAAAACTACGCCGGTCGGGTGGTACTGAATGGTGTGCAGATAGCAGACTGGCACACCGGCGCGGTACGCCATCACGATGCCGTCGCCGGTGGCGCCGTAGTGGTTGGTGGTCATGAAACCCTGCACGTGAAGGCGCCCGCTGCCACCAGTAGCCATCACGACGGACTTTGCCTTCACCAACACGTACTCTTCGGTTTCCATGTTGTAAAGAACCGCGCCAGCGCACTGGCCCTTGTCGTTGAGGACCAGCTCGACCGCAGGTGAGAACTCGATGGTGGTGATGTCCGCTTCGCGATTCCGTGCTTCGTCACGAACCGTGCGCATCATCTCGGCACCTGTGATGTCGGCCGCGAAATGCATGCGCTTACGGCAAGTGCCGCCGCCGTGCATCGTCTTCAGTGTGCCGTCATCTTCCTTGGAGAAGTTGCAGCCATGATCGAGCAGCCATTGGATCGCGCTCGGCGCTTCTTTGGCTAGCGTCTCGGCCAACTCGGGAACGTTTGTGAAATGGCCGCCGCCCAGGATGTCCAGGTAGTGATAGTAGGGGGAGTCTTTCCAACCCTTGGTCGCCGCTTGGATTCCACCCTCTGCCATCATGGTGTTTGCATCACCGTGGCGGAGCTTGGTTGCGATGGTGACCTTGGCGCCCTGTTCCTGGGCGAGCAGCGCGGCGGCAGTGCCGCTCCCGCCTCCACCGATGACCAGAACGTCGGTCTCAAAATCTGGGGTAGAAAGATCGACCTTCGCAGGATCGACACGGCTGTAAGCCTCCAGCAGATCCACCATCTCGTGGCAGATGCGGTAGCCCTTGCTTGGGCCGATCGCGATTTCCCGGCGTCCCTCTTCATTCACGTCAGGATGGAACTTCTTGAGCACTACATCGCGCTCATCCATGCTGAGGGCTGGAAATTCCTCGCTGGCCTTCTTTCTCTCAACGCGCTCAGGTCGTGTCTTCTCAACGACCTTGATCAGTTCCTTTAAACCTTCTGGATAACCCACGGTGTCTCTCCAGGCCTCAGTTTGTCAGTGTTGCGTGCTTGTCGTCAGGCGTCCAGCTGTCTTCAGCTGCATGTGGCTCCGACTGACGAGCTACGTACAGCTCTTTCAGTTTCTTGACCTCGTCGGTGAGTTCGTACGTGGCCGGATCAACAAAACCGAACGCTGTGAGACTACCGACCGCTTCATCATAGAAACCATCGGCTATCGCCTGAACCTGCTTGTCGCAGTGCTCGCTCCGCGGCGCGAGATACTTTCCCCGAAGTCGCCGTGCCAATTGCGCGATGTGGTACTGGGACATCTCGGCCATGCACCGGGTGGTGCAGAGGCCACACTGGATGCAGTCGAAAGAGATCTCAGTCGCCTTTTCCAAGTCGCCGCGCTTGATTGCCGCGATATAGTCCATGACCTGGACATCCATCGGGCAGACCTTCGTGCACGCGTTGCACGCGAGGCACCGGAACAACTCGGGATAGAGTGTCCAGATCTCTTCAGCCGTTCCCTCGAGTTCTTCGAGGTTGAACGGTACGCGAGTCGCGGGATAGAACGGTATCTGGGTCAAATGCATGCCCGGCTCGACAACAGTCTGGCAGGCGAGTCCGACCTTGATGCGGTAGTCGCCGGGTAGGCGGTAAACAGTGGCACAGGCGCCACAGATGCCGCCGCGACAGCCGGCCCCTCGGATGTATTTATAGCCGGCATACTCCATTGCCTTCATGATCGTGAGGCTATCGGGTACGTCGTAACGCTTGCCCATGATGAAAACAGGGATGATCTCCGACTTGACCGACTCAACGGCTGTGTTTGAATCAATGGTTTGCGTGTCGCTCATGCGAACCTCGCTTGGCGGTTGTACTTATGCGGAAACCAGAAGCTTCCGCTGCTCCAAGAAACTTCGAGTTGCTTCCGTGTTCATATCGAATCGTGCCGCTTCGGGATCGAGACCCAATGCAACGGCGAGCATCTGTGTGAAGTAGAGGACCGGAACGGTCTGGGCTCCTTCACGGTCTTTCATCGCATCTTCCTGACGGCGCCCCAGGTTGTACTCGCAGAGGGGGCAGCTCATTGCCATAACATCGGCTTCTCGATCGCCGGCCTCGCCGACTATTTCGGCTACTACGTTGAGGGCGGCTTCGGGGTTGGAGACGATGTTGTATGAGCCGCAGCAGGTCTGCGCTTCAGGGAACTCGACCACGGTTGCGCCGAGTGCCTCGAAAAAATCCTCGAACACTTGTGGGCTGAGGCCGTCGTCGATCGCGATCTCCCGTGGTCTGGTGAGGGTGCAGCCATAATATGGAGCAACCTTCAGGTCGGTGAGCGGGTTCACGACAGCTTCGCGCAGCTTGTCCCAGCCTATCTGATCGCGAAGGAACGGGAGGAGATGAACGACGTCGACCTCGCCCTTGTAGTCGCACTCCTCTTCCATGAAGTCGTTCAACGCATCGCGCTTCACTTCATCTTCACGTATGAGCAGGTTTGCTCTCGCCAGAGTGTTATAGCACATGGAGCAAAGAGTGACGACCGTGCTGAAGCCCTGATCGTGCGCTCTAATCAAGTCGCGAACCGGCGCGAGGAAGTGCACGAGGTCGTCGTCAGCAAGATTGTGGACGGCGCCACAGCAGTTCCAGCGCTCCAGCTCAACCATCTCTACGCCCAAAGCTTTCAGCGAGGCGATCGCAGAGTCTTCCAGATTCTTGGCCTTCGCCTTCAGCGTGCACCCGGGATAGTATCCAATCTTCATCAGTAGCTTCCTCAGTAGCTTGAGCCTACTCAAGCCGTGTGCTTGCGAAACGCACTCACCATCGCCATCTGCGGCATTTCCTCGAGCTTTTCCTTGTCCATGCTCGAGAGATCGACGTAGTTCTCGTTTTCGCGCAAGAAGAGCAAACGCAACCCCTCTATGACGCGAGGTATGTCGATGCCTCGAGGACAACGGACCTCGCATGCGTGGCAAGATGCGCACATCCAGGGTTGGTTCGTGGAGAGTAGCGCTTCCTTCTGACCCCATTGTGTCAGGTGCATCATCTGACGGGTCGTCATTTGCATGTCGGAAGTCATCGGGCAGACGGAGGTGCAGGTACCGCACTGCATGCAGGTCTTGAAGGGCTCGCCGGTGATGGTCTTCATCTTTTCGATGAATTCCAGATCCACCGCATCGTGCGAGAAAGAAAAGGGCATGCCCACCTCAGGTAGTTCGATAGCAAGTCAGGTGACACGAAAAAAAGCGCCAAACTTCTCGCGCTTTCGGAACAGACCTTCCGCGTCAAGACGGAATGAGGATACCAAGTTTATGGGATTTCTTCAACTGCGAATATTTGCACGATTTGGGTCTGCAATCCGGCATACGAGGGGAGGTATGCTTGTCAGTTGAGGGACCCTGTCAACAGTTTCGGGGTAATGCTCTTCTTACGGAATTCCTATTGTTTCGCGGCGACAATGCCCTCCACCCCAATCTTCCGCCGAGAGGCCTCGAGATGAGAAATTCTCAGCGATACATGACGCGTATGCCGCCTGCAACGCTTCTCCCACTCCTCCTACTCCTAGCCTGCAGCCCATCTTCCCCAGACACCACCGTGGCATTCGAATCCCTGGTGCACGCGGAACGTGCGTTTGCCAGTAGATCTGTTACCTCAGGAACAAGAACCGCGTTTCTCGAGTTCTTTGCGGAAGATGGCATAGTGTTCGAATCCGGGCCGAAGAATGTTCGCGCAGTGTGGGAGCCGAGGCCGGTGGAAGGCGCGGTGCTGGCGTGGGGTCCGGAGATCGCCAATGTATCGGCGGTCGGAGACATGGGATACACGTCCGGACCGTACGAAGTGCGTGCGACACATGAAACCGAACCGGCTGGCTGGGGCCACTTCGTGTCGGTGTGGCTACGCGACGCCGAAGGTACATGGAGAGTGGCTGCCGACGGAGGGGTTACTCATGGTCCAGCATCTTTGGACCAGGACAGTACCGTGATGCGTGTCGGCGGGGATCCGACCCATGCATCCGCAGATGTCGAGATCGACGTGGAAGCCGCTCGTACTGTGCTGGCAGACATCGACACGGAGTACTCGCGGTCGGTGGCGAACTCGGGTATCGCCGAATCCATCGACGCCTTTGTAGATGAATCGGCCCGTTTTTACAGGAACGGCCATCTGCCGATAGTGGGGCTGGAGGCGGTCTCGAGTGCGGCGGCCGTTATTGGTGCGGTCTGGAACGATTGGGAACCGCACGGCATGATCGTCTCGTCGTCGGGTGACATGGGCTGCACGTACGGTACAGTTCAGTCCACTGCGGAATCAGACGTGTCGGATCCCTCGTGGCCTGCGAGCTACTACCGCATCTGGAGGAAATCGGCAGGGTCGGAATGGCGTGTGGTTGTGGACGTTTTGATTCCGTTTCCTCCCTCGAGCGAGTGAGCTTCCAGTGAACATGACAAACGGTTCGATACGTTCAGGACTGCTGGTGGCGCTGGTTTGTTCGCTGGCATGTGGCGACACACGGAGAACCGAGTTTCCCGCCGCAATGTTCCGAGGTGGACCGGAACATACGGGCATATACGAGACGGACGGTGTCGACAACCTTGGCGGCGTGCTGTGGCGGTTTGAGACGGCTGGGCCGGTCAGGTCATCGCCGGCGATCGCGGGTGATATGGTATATGTGGGAAGTACGGACGGCAAACTGTATGCGCTTGACCGTGTGAATGGCTCAGAACGCTGGCATGTGGACGTGCGAAGCCCTGTGAGTTCTTCGCCGGCAGTCGCGAGAGGAGTCGTGGTATTCGGATCACGCGACGGGACGTTCTTTGGGGTGGATGGCCGCACTGGCGCCGAGCGTTGGCGGTTCGATACCGATGAACTGTTGCCGTGGGAGTGGGGATTTGAAGGCTGGGATGTCTACACCTCTTCGCCGGTCGTATCCGACTCGATCGTGGTTTTCGGAGCGGGTGACGGGGTGGTGTATGCTCTCGAAATCGAGACCGGGAACGAACTGTGGCGGTTGGTTACGGAGGGCCGCGTACGTGCGAGCCCAGCGATTGCCGATGGTATCGTGTTCGTTGGTAGCACCGATGGGCGAGCATACGCCCTGGAACTCCCGACTGGAGCCGAACGCTGGCGTTTTGAGACAGACGGAGTGGAAATATCATCCGAGGACCAAGGGGTCGACCGCAGGTCGATAATCGCCTCGCCGACCGTGGCGGACGGAACCGTCTTTGTCGGTTCGCGAGATGGATACATGTATGCGCTTGATCGAGAGACAGGTGAGGAGAAGTGGCGGGTGAGCCACGACGGGTCGTGGGCGATGTCGTCGCCGGCTGTGTTGGGGAATATGGTGTATGCGGGGACCTCGGACGGCCGGTTCGTGCATGCGGTGAATGCCGAGTCCGGTGAAGAAGAATGGCGATTCGTTGGTGAGGGGTACACTTGGTCGTCCCCCTGCGTCGCCGGCAACACGGTGTTCATCGGTGACGGAGCAGGGTACTTGAGGGCGGTCGCGCTGGACTCGGGTCTGGAACGCTGGAACTACCCTGTGAGCGATGGTGTCTATTCGAGCCCGGTAGTTGATGATGGGGTCGTGTTTTTTGGCGCTGATGACGGGTATGTGTATGCGTTGCACGGCGACGGGACATATCCCCATCGCGCGGTGTTCTGGGACGAGGATTTCGAAGCATACACGATATTTCGTTCGCACGTCGAGACGAGGGTGTTTTTCGCGCAGCACGGCTACCAGGTGCTGGATACAGATGCACTCAACGGATTCCTGGAATCCCGGATCACAGACCGCGATCCCAGCGTGGTCGTGTTCGCGATGGACTATGTCTCTCTGTCAATGATTGCCGAGCCTGGCGATACGGTTCTGCTCAGACGGTATCTGGATGCCGGTGGAAAGGTGGTATGGCTCGACCTGCCACCGATGGTTTTGATCCGCAATGACTCGGGTCGGGTTACTGCACTCGATCGCAACAGGCCTGAGAATCTGCTTGGGGTGGATCACTCGGATTTCAACTTCGATTTCTATGCGGCCATTCCGACAGACCTTGGGCGCGAGTGGGGACTCGAGCGTGGCTGGGTTGGTTCCTATTCGGTTCCTCTGTCCGAATCAATCGAAGTGCTCGCGCGCGATGAAAACGGCCGAGCGGCAGCGTGGGTCAGGCACTACGGCGGTTCTGCAGGAACGGGTTTCGTAGGAATCGGAATGGACCACGCCAGCGACAATGCGCTCGAGGCCGTGCACTCGGTCGCTGAATACGGGATTGGCGGTCGTATCCGCTAGACCCCACCCGAGGCTTGCGTTCCGCCGTTCTGACGACATCTTCGCAGCATACACACCATCGGTTCACCTCGTTGAAGGTGGCGTGCATGCGCGATCTACTTCTCCGCTTGGCATTATGCCTCTTTGCCGCCAGCATTGCGTGTTCGTCCGGCAATCGAGCAAGCGTCAGTGACGCCAGCACCCTCACCATCGACTACGGCGGCGACGCGGACCTGCTTGGTCCGGGGTGGGATGACCTGCCGAAGTTCCTGGTGTTTCTCCCGCT
>JBDGYW010000147.1:0-10811 GCA_039588935.1 Gemmatimonadota bacterium
GATTTGTCGGCATCAATGCTGGCCGAGGACATCGCGCCTAACAGGCTCGAGAAGGCAAAACACGCGGTCGGGACGTTGATCGACAGGCTCGAGGGTGACAGGATTGGGTTGGTCGCGTTCGCCGGAGTAGCGTTCGTTCAGAGTCCGCTCACTGTAGACTATGGGGCGGCAACGCTGTTCCTGAGCGCAATGTCGACCGACCTGATGCCTGTTCAGGGCACCAATCTGGCCGAAGCGCTCAGGGTTTCCGTTGAGGCATTCGAGGCAGGTGAACAGCAGCATAAGATTCTCATAGTGATCACGGACGGTGAGGATCACGAGGGTGAGATCGACGCCGCCGCAGAGAGTGCGAACGAGGCTGGAATCCGTATCTACACCGTCGGCGTGGGTTCGCCTGACGGAGTGCCGATACCCGAGTTCGATCCCAGTGGGAGACGTGCTGGGTATAAGCGCGATGAGAACGGCGAGGTCGTAACCACCAGGCTCGATGAGACCACGCTGGAGAGACTCGCCCGCGAGACAGGTGGTCGCTATCTGCGTGCTACCCCTGGGGAGAATGAATTGGACAGGTTGGCAGAGGAGATCGGTGAAATGGCGGGGCGCGAGATCGAAGCACGACAAGTCACGCAATACGAGGAGCAATACCAGATCTTCTTGGGGTTTGCACTGGTGCTGTTGTTGGCTGAGGTATTGGTTCCGGAGCGGCGGCGCCTCAAGGAGGAATGGACCGGGAGGTTCAGATGATCGGCCGTGGATGGACGCGTACTGTTTGCCGGTTGGCGTGGACCGCTCGCCCAAGCATGCTGCTGAAGATGCGTAGAACCTCATTGCTGAAGTGGTGCGGACATATCTTCCTGTGCGTGGTCCTTTTGTTGGTGCCGTGCTTGGTTTCAGCTCAGCGTGGGCGCACCGAGGTGCGTGAGGGGAATCGACTCTATGAAGAGGGAAGATTCGAGGAAGCGCACGAGCGATATCTGGAGGCGCTCAGGGAAAACCCCAACTCGCCGCTCATTCGGTTCAACGAAGGGAACGCACTCTATCAGACTGAGGAGTTCCAGCGGGCTCTTGACGCCTACCGGCAATCTGTGGAAACCGGCGACGAGTCGCTCAAGGCGCAGGCGTGGTACAATCTCGGAAACGCGATGTACCGACAGCAACAGCTCCGGGAGAGCGCTGAAGCTTACAAGGAGGCACTGAGGCTGGATCCCGGAGACGCTGACGCCAAACACAACCTCGAGCTTACGCTACAGCAGTTGGAGCAGCAACAACAACAGCAACAGCAACAGCAACAGCAAGATCGGCAACAGGATCAGCAGCAGGATGAGCAACAGCAGGAACGGCAGCGGCAGGAGGAGCAGGAACAGCAGGAACAGCAGGATGAGCAGGATGAGCAACAGCAGCAGCAAGAGGGACAGGAGGAGCAGGAGCAGCAAAGCGCGCAGCAGCCGAGAGAGATGAGCAGGGAAGAGGCAGAACGGTTACTGCAGGCTATAGATGAGGATCCCAGTGACATCAACCGCCAACGCGCGCGTGGCCGACCCCGAGCCAGAGTGAGAAGGGACTGGTAGTGTCAGCCGCCAGGCTACCTGCGCTCGGTGCCTTCCTCGCGGTTGCCATCGTTCCATGGCAATCGGTGAGTGCGCAAGACATTTCAGTGCGAGCGTACCTGAGCAACAGCGTCGTCGGCTTAAACCAGGCCTTTACGCTCAGTGTGGAGTTGTCTGGTGCTCAGCAGCTCGACGCCAATCCGGTTCTGCCGGAGATGGCCGAGTACGCCCACTTCCTGAACAGCAGTACCTCCTCACAGATGAACATCGTCAACAACCGCATGTCGGTCACGTATACGGTTCAGTACAGGTTCCAGGCAATCAGGGAAGGTTCCTACACGATCCCGTCTTTCGAGGTCGCAACGGGTGGACAGCAGTATTCAACAGAGCCCCTCAATCTCGAAATCACGGCGGCTCCCCCACCAGCCGGCCAGGCCACGCCGGGGCGCGCCACCCCTGGAGCCACCGAAAGCGGAATCTCGCCCGAAGACTTGTTCCTTGAAGCAACCGCCAACAAGAGGTCGGTCTTTCTGGGTGAGCCCGTCATCGTGGAGTACCGAATCTACACGCGCGTCAACGTGAGTGGGTACGAGATCACGAGACAACCCTCGACAGCGGGATTTTGGAGCGAGGAATATCCGCAGCCGCGTTCGCCCGCGGTCACAAACACAGTACGCGACGGCCGCCAATACGCGATGGCGACCGTGAAGAAGATGGCACTGTTCCCGACGAGCGCAGGAACCAAGACGATCGATCCGATGTCCATGCAGGCCCAGGTTCGGGTACAGCGTTCCCGCGGCCTCTTTGACGATTTTTTCAGCGGAGGCAGCCTCTTCGGTAGAAATGTCTCGCAGCTGATCACATCTGCCCCTGTTCAGGTCGAGGTGCAACCGTTGCCTGCCGGCGGCCGGCCATCCGACTTCAGCGGTTTTGTCGGGGACGTCGATGTCTCGACCTCGCTGGACAGGACAAGTACGGAAACAAACGAAGCTATTACCTTCACGGTGCGTGTAGATGGGGAAGGGAATATCCGCACGCTTCCCGATCCAGAGATCGATTTCCCCGGTGACTTCGAGGTCTACCCGCCGGAAACGACTGAGCAGGTGAGTCGCGCCGACACCCGCGTGAGTGGCAGCAAGACCTACGAGTACGTGCTCATTCCCAGAGCGCCGGGCACGCGGACCATTCCTTCAGTGCGTCTCAACTACTTCGATCCGGTGGCGGAGACTTACCGGACCGAGGTCACAGCACCCATCGAGGTCGAGGTGACCGGTGACGCCACTGACGGCCCGGGAGTCGTGAGCCGCGCTCGCGGTGAGATTGCCACGCTGAGGGAGGACATTCGGTTCATTCAGATCGAGACTCCATCGTTCCGTTCGCGGGACAGGTCGCTGTTCGGAAGTGCGGGTTTCTGGACGTTGTTTCTCGTTCCGATGGTCGTTGTTGGGAGTGCGTTTGGGGCGCGGCGCTTTCAAGTGCGGCTGGAAGGAGATGTGGCTTACGCACGCAGGCGCCGGGCCAGCCGCGCGGCTTCGAGACGGTTGTCCGGAGCGCGCAAGCTGCTGGGGGCAGACACGCAGCTCGAGTTCTATGCTGAGGTTGGTTCTGCGCTTCAAGGATTCCTCGGCGACAAGCTGAACATGGCCGAGGCTGGGTTGATCCGGGACGACGTTGCCGAGGTACTGAGACGTGCATCGGTCTCGCAAGATATCATCGACGCGTACTTTGCTTGCCTCGAGCATTGCGACCGACAGCGGTTCGCGCCTGCGGAGCCTGATGAGGAGGTCATGACGGAGTTCCTCGGCAGAGTGGAGGCGGCGATGTCGGTGCTCGACCGGGAGCTTTCCAAATGATCGGCAGACGCAGCGTGCTGTTGTTGCAGGTGGCCACGTTACTGGCGGGATCACGCGTGGCGGCGCAGGAATCCTTCTTCGAGGAGGGTAACCGGCACTACCAGAACGGTAACTATGAGGGAGCGCTAGCTAACTATCTCCAGATTCTGGAGGCCGGGTTCGAGAGTGGCGCAATCTACTACAACATCGGCAACAGCTACTTCAAGCTGGGAGACCTGGGACGCTCGATCCTCTTCTACGAGCGAGCGCTCGCGGAGAATCCGCGCGACGACGATGCTCGAGCCAACTTGGAACTGGCGAGGTCGCTAACGGCGGATGAGATAGTGCCGCTCCCCGGCTTCTGGGTGTTGAGAGTGGTGGATTGGTGGGTACACGCGCTGCCCGGTGCGTGGCTCGTCGCGATAATCGGATTGTCCTATCTGGTTGGAATGACCGCACTGGCTGTTCTTTTGCTAAGCCGCAACCAGACGCTCGAAACCTGGGGGTGGCGCATAGTAGGATTCGCAGGCGTGCTGGTGCTGGTCTTCGGCATCAACATGGTAGCTCTGGAGCTTGGGTTGGGCGCTCCCGTCGAGGCCATTGTGCTCGCCGATGAAGTGTCCGTGCAGAGCGCCCCGAGTGACGACCAGGCTCTACAGGTGTTTACGATTCACGAAGGCACCAAAGCGCGAATCGATCAGCAGTCGGACGAGTGGGCTGAGATCGTCCTTGCCGACGGCAAGGTGGGTTGGGTGAAGGTGGATGTGTTGGAGATCATCTAGCCTGTCAATCACGTTGGCCGCTCAACAAAGCGGAGTATCGGTGATCTCCGCACAACCCATTTCCTATTCTCTCGTTATCCGCGCTCGTCAGCGGCCGGGAAAATGTAGTCACCACGTAGCGCTGTGCTAGCTAGTATTGTTCGTTAGTAAGTCTCTCTGTGGGCACGTGCAGTGTAGGTGAAGGTATGTCAGACACGACTCGGCGCCAGTTCATCGAGACATCCGTTACCGCCGCATCTATGGTGGCACTCGCAGGTGCCGCTGGCTGTGGGCGGGCAAGCAAAGGCGGGTCGAAGCCGCCCAACCTGGTGTTCGTCTTTCCAGACCAGATGCGCGGCCAGGCAATGGGCTTTTTGGGAGAAGAGCCCGTCGTGACTCCGAACCTCGACAAGTTTGCCGCCGAGGGAACGATCCTCACACAGGCTGCCGTCAACTATCCGGTATGCAGCCCCTACCGGGCGATGATGCTGACCGGGAAATATCCCCACACAAACGGTGTGTTGGGAAACTGCAATTCGGCTAGCGTGCCCTACGGGTACGAGCTAACGGAATCATCGATGTGTTGGTCCGATTTACTCGAGGACAGAGGGTATAGCCTGGGCTACATCGGAAAATGGCATCTAGACTCACCATACAGGCCATATGTCGGCACCTCGAACAACACCGAAGAGATGGCATGGAACGAGTGGACGCCCCCACCTCGGAGACACGGCTTCGATTTCTGGCACGCGTACGGGACCTACGACAACCACAACAAACCCGAATATTGGACCACCGACTCCCCACGGAGCGAGAGAGTCGTCGTCGACATGTGGTCACCCGAATACGAAGCCGATATGGCAATCAAGTACATCCGCAACAGTGGTGGCTCGTATAGAGATCCTCGACAGCCGTTCGCGCTGGTTGTATCGATGAATCCCCCGCACATGCCTTATCAGCTGGTGCCGCGGAGGTATTTGGACATGTATGGGGACGCGACGGCCGAGGATCTGATCGTCCGCCCCAACGTAGAACTGGGGCGACCGTTCGAAAGCGGTTTGCCCAATCCTCACGGCGAAGTCGGGGGGCTGCTTACGAACGGTGCCGAACTAGCACGCCGCCACCTCAAGAACTACTTCGCTCAGATCACTGGAGTGGATGACCAGTTCGGTCGGATTCTCGCAGTTTTGAAAGAAGAAGGCCTCGACGAAGATACGATAGTCGTATTCACGTCCGATCACGGAAACTGCATCGGTTGTCACAACCAGGTATCCAAAAACGTGCACTATGAGGAGTCGATGCGCGTGCCGTTTCTGATTCGGTGGACCGGTGAAATCCCACCACGGACCGATGATCTGCTTATTTCCACCCCCGACATATTTCCCACGCTGTTGGATCTCATGGGTATTGCATCGGTGATTCCGGATGACGTCGAAGGTGTGAGTCATGCATCGACGTTGCTCGGCGGGAGCGGTCCCAAACCATCGTCACAGCTTTACATGTGGACTCCGGTGGGAAGCTCGGCCATAGGCCGTCGTGGCGTGCGAACGCACACGCACACAATGGTTGTTTGCCGGGCCGAGGGAAGGGAACCGCACTACGTGTTGCATGATAATGTGAACGACCCGTTCCAACTGAAGAACATCGCCGCCGACAATCCGCGACTCGTTCAAGACCTGATCGAGTCCGAGTTGAATCCATGGTTGGAGAAGAATCGGGACCCCTGGCTGGACGAATAGGCGTGCGGCTCAGCATCCGTCCCAGGCTAGCATACATTTAAGCCAAGAAGAAACCCTGGTTCAACTCCGTCGAACCCGCTCACCACCTACCATTCGTACCCACCAACCCAAACTGACTGTTGCGCATGCGTATGCAACATATATATATTGTGCATATCGATATGCAGAATGTTGGTTCTGGCTCGACAACGCTAGTGACGAGCAAGTGCCGATAGCGATTCAGGGGATCGGAGGCCGCCGTTCGTTCGGCTTCTTGGGAAGCGGGAGGCGCTCGGAAAGGGGCAGAGTGTTTGACGGTCTCCGATCTCCGTTTCTTGGTTCGAAGAGAATAGAAAGCGGTGTGTGGTGCCTCCTACCGCTCGGTAGGAAGCTCGTGGAGGGGCGAGCGGGACCACGCCGTGCCCGGTGCCACACACCGTCCTGACGCCATCTCATGTTCTGGAGAAAGATCGACGCGGCAAAAAGACGTTACGTCTTCCGAAAGAGAGCCTAGAGAAGCGTATGAACACAGTGGTCATTGAAGACATCACGAAGATATTTGGGACACACACGGCGGTTGACGCACTCTCGCTCGAAGTCCCGCAAGGCAGTGTCTACGGCTTTATTGGCCCGAACGGGTCCGGCAAGACAACGACTCTTCGCATGATAATGAACATCCTCTACCCGGACAGCGGCACGATCCGGGTTTTTGGCGAACAGCTCATAGGGGCGTGCACCGACCGGATCGGTTATCTGCCCGAGGAACGCGGTCTCTATAAGAAGATGAAGGTGCGGGAGCTGTTGGAGTTCTATGGCGGCCTAAAGGGAGGGCAGGATCTTGCCATGGAGGTTGATCGCTGGCTCGAGAGACTCGACCTGAAGGATTGGGCTGACAAGAAGGTTGATGTGTTGTCGAAAGGGATGAGCCAGAAGGTCCAGTTCATCGCCACAGTAGTGTCTCAGCCCGAACTGGTCATCCTGGACGAACCGTTCACGGGCCTCGATCCGGTAAATGCCGACGTGATTCGCGAGGCGATACTGTCGCTTCGGGACAAAGGCACGACCGTAATTCTGAGTACCCACGACATGAGTGTTGCCGAGAAGATGTGTGACTTCATTTTCATGATCTTCAAGGGCCAGAAGGTGTTGGACGGCACCTTGACCTCCATTCAGGATCAATACGGTAGCGACACGATCCGCATACGGACCGAGAACGGTGCCTCAGCGTTCACGAACATAGAAGGAGTGGAGAAGGTCAACGACTTCGGTCAGCTCCAGGAACTGCGCATCGCCCACGATCGCGATCCTCAACAGATCGTAACACAGGTAATGGCCCGGACGCGAGTCACGAGTTTTGAACTCACGCGGCCCTCCCTGCATGACATCTTCGTTCGAATTGCCGGGCCTGAGGCTGAGGAGGCGGGCAATGATTAAGATCTTCAAGGTTGCCTGGCGGGAGTACAAATCGACGGTTCGAACCAAAGGGTTCATCATCGGATTGGTGGTTGCTCCCGTTGTGATGAGCGCCAGCGGGATCGTTATGGCACTCACAAAGGATCGGATCGATACGAGGGACAAGACTGTAGTAGTGATTGATCGATCGGGCTTGCTTGCAGGGGCGCTCACCTCGGCAGCGGAGCGGCGCAACGCGGCAGTGGTGCTCGACCAAGAATCCGGTGAAAAGGTGAGGCCGGCCTACACGATCGAGGTTGTGACTCCGAGCGAAGCGAATCCCGATGCCCAGCGGCTCGCACTGTCGAACCGAGTCCGCAGACGGCAGCTTCACGCGTTTGTCGAGATCGGTGCAGGTGTATTGCACCCACGCGAGAATCGCGACGCGGCGCGCATCTTGTACTATGGAGAGAACGCGGCTATTGACGATGTGCGCGGTTGGCTCGGCAGGCCGCTGAACGACGCGCTGCGGCAGCTACGGCTCACCGATGCCGGAATAGACGAGGGAGCGGTTCCTGACCTGTTCGACTACATCTCTCCCGAGCCGCTCGGGCTCGTGTCGGTTGATACGGAAACCGGTGAGATCAGTGCGGCAGAACGCAGCAATGAATTGGGAACGATTCTTCCGCCGATTGCCATGTTGATGTTGATGTTTGTGATGATAATGATGGGTGCAGTTCCGCAGTTGAACTCGGTGATGGAAGAGAAGTCGCAACGCATTGCCGAGGTGATGCTTGGTTCGCTGAGGCCGTTCGAGTTCATGATGGGCAAGCTCATTGGGGGGGTGAGTGTATCGCTCACCGCGGCGATCTTCTATGTGGCTCTGGGGACGTGGGCGGTCCGCCACTACGACGTGGCGCAATATGTCCCGTTTGACGTTCTTCCTTGGTTCTTCGTCTATCTGATTGCCGCTGTTTTCATGGTTGGTGCCCTCCAGGCTGCGCTGGGTTCTGCATGCAACGATGCTTCCGAGGCACAATCTCTTGCTTTCCCCGCAATGTTACCGGTCATGATACCGATGTTTGTCATGATGCCGGTGCTCATGGCACCGCAAAGCACATTTGCGACGAGTCTTTCGCTGTTCCCCTTATTTACGCCATTCCTGATGCTTCTCCGCCAAAGCTCCGCCGTCGGTGTGCCCGTGTGGCAACCCTGGATAGGGTTAGTTGGAATTGCGCTGACGACGTTTCTGTTTGTTTGGTTGGGAGGCCGCATCTTCCGTGTTGGCCTGCTGATGCAAGGTACGCCGCCAAAGTTCGGTAATATCATGCGGTGGGCCTTCAAAGGCTGAGAACGGGAATTATGAATCGTAGGTTGTAAGTAGTACGTAGTAAGTGGTGAGTGGAGACTACTCATCACTCACTACTCACCCTCTTTCTCCTTGCTCCCCTCCGCGATGCATGTAGTTTGTAGCTGAACGGCCATACAGATGCGTCGACTGGCCAGCGGAGGCGGGCAGTGAACATTGAAGAGCACAAGCAAGAGGCGCGCACGCTCGAGCAGCAAGGAGAGACAGAAGGCGCGCTCGCACTCTACGAGAAGATCCTTGCGGAACTAGAAGGCACTCCCGAGATCGGACGGGAGTTGCCGCTATACGTCAAGGCCGGTGACCTGTCGCTCAAGTTGAATGACTCGAGCAATGCCATTTCGCATTACGAGAAAGCGGCGAACGAATACGCGGTCCATGGCTCATCCAAGAGGGTGATAGCGCTCTGCACCAAGATCCTCAGGGTGAACCCAGGTCGAACCCACGTGTTTCTCCGGCTTGTCCGCCTGATGATTGAGCGTGAGCACCTGGCGGATGCTCGGCTCGTTCTCATCGAATACGCAGCACGATTGAAGTTGCCCAAAACTGGCCTCGTGCTCGAGGAACTGGCGAACAGTCCTGAAGAACAGATGAAATCGCTGCTCGAGATGCTGCTCGAGATGGGCGGCCGCTACGAGTATGCGCGTGCGCAAGGACGGGATCACACTACCGAGGCGGATGCATTCGAGGAGAAGCCTTCTGATGAGGCGGACGCCGCTGTGGCGGATACTGCGGATTCGGCCGCCGCCCGTGTTGATGACGCCGGCGGCTTGCCGACTAGTGAAGAACTTGAGTCCAACCGCGCCCGACAGGATGAGTGTGACGAAGCCGAGTTGAATGGTGGCGAGTTGGCATCGGAAGAAGAACCGGAGCAGGAGGAAGTACCTGATCGGGCGGCTGACGATGCGGCGGCACCAGCGCCGGCGGTCTCCCAAGAAGGTGAAATCCATTGGGCCGACGAACGACCTTCGACGCAGCTGGCGGTCCCGAGGGGTTCTCGACAGGTGTTGTACAGGGAGGCCGACTACGACGAGAAGAAGCCAACAGCACTGTGGATTGGCTTGGGTGCTGCTGTCGTAGTTGTTGTGGGTGGGCTGAGTCTCGTGCTGTTCGACGTGATTCCGCTCGGCGGTAGTGGCGCGAACGGTGCAGTGCCACCGCTGAATCCTCAGGCGGCCGCGTCCGATTCAACTCTGATGGCCGGAACCGATCCGGGTGACTCGACTGGCGCCGAGGGTGACAGTTCGGCTGTTGAGTCTGCCGACAGCACCGCGAGAGTGATCGCAGGTGCAGTGGCAACTGATCAGAGAGGGACGACGACTGTGGCAGAGGACTCCACGAGTGTTATTGCGAACATGGACGAACCTGTGCGGTCGGAATCGACAGTTTTCAATGACACGGCGGTTGGTGATCAACCCGAAACTCCTGCAGATCCGGTGGTCGAGCCTCCCTTGCCTCCCAGTATGGGTGTCATGGTGCAGGACTTTGGAATTGAAACGAGCACCGAGTTTGACGCCGACGGCAGGGTGGGGTATCGGATCACGCAGATACTGGGCACAGGCGAGCGTCTTACGCTCGCAGCGGTCTATTACGGCGAAGATATTGCTTCGGCGCCTGGAACGGCGTGGATGACTCTCGCGCCTCTGGCTGGAGACACGACGACTGCGATAATCCAGTTCAGTGGTTATGCTGTCGAGGCTCGCGCGATAGTCTCGGCCTCGGTGTTGGAAGCGCTGCTCGCTAGGCTCATTGAGGTGCCCCGCACCAACTGAGCCGTATATCTCATATGCGCCTGTCCTTCCGACACAGGGTTTTCGTCGGCCTGCTGGCATTGGGCACTCTCCCGCTGGCTGCGGCGCTGGTGGTCCTTGCCCTCCAAGTTCGATCGATGGATCCGTCCGCCGCCGCCCGCGCTGCTATTGACGACATTGCGGAGAGTGGTCGTGAACTGCTTGCCGTGATCGATACCACTCAATTGAGCCCCGAGGTTCGAGGAGCACTCGATGCACACACCGAGACGCTGTCGAGCCGAACCGCATTGGCGCGTCGCGCCGAAGTCTTGAGCAGGTCCGCGGCTTTCTGGGCAGGGATCATTGCACTGACGGTTGCGGTTGCCGTTGTAGCGGTTTCGGTGACGCTTGCGCGGAGATGGTCGGCATACGTCTCAGCACCGATAGAGGAACTGACGCAGTGGG
>JBDGYW010000148.1:0-10804 GCA_039588935.1 Gemmatimonadota bacterium
CGACCGTCTCTTGGACCTCGAGAGGATGGGTGGCAAGATCCGGGACACGGAAGACGAATTCACAGGCGCAGACTTCCGGGACGAAGCCACCAAGCTGCTCTTTGCCTATGACTATAAGAACAGATTCACGCTGCGCGTGTGGGGCAGCACCTTCAAAGCGGCACTCTACGACGAGTGCAAGCGGCTCGGCGTGAAGATTCTCGATAGAACGATGGCAACCAGCCTGCTGTCGGAAGGCGGACAACAAGGAGCCAGAGTCGTGGGCGCAACGGCAGTTCACTCACGCACGGGAAAGTTCTTCGGCTTTCAGGCCAAAGCGACCATCCTCTGTATGTCACGGCCTTCCAGATTATGGCTGTTCTCGCATGATCGTCCGGGGATTTCGGAATTCAGGCCTCCGCAATGCAACGGTGACGGACATGCAATGGCCTGGAAGGCCGGCGCCAAGTTTACGATGATGGAGAAATCCGTCAAAGCCGAATGGTCGGGAAGTCGAAGCTACCCACCCTACGGCACCGGCAACACGCACAACACCTGGTATGCCTGCTCGATGGTCGATGCCAACGGGCGGGAAATCCCTTGGGTGGACCGGGAGGGCAACATTCTCACCGATATATCGGAACGTTATCGCCCTGCCGCCGGTCAAAAGCTCTACTTGAAGGGTGGTTGTGATCCGGACATTCCGTCGTACGAATACCAAGGACCCGACATTCTCCCCGTCGACGAGCTGCTAGGACAGGGCTACGAGCTTCCTTTCTACGCCGACCTCCCCGCGATGCCCGAGTTCGAGCGACGTGCGATCTGGGGACTCATGGTCGGTGAAGAGGGAAAGACGAAGATCCCGATTCTTCACAACTATACGGAAGCGGGGTTCGACCCCAATACTGATCTGCTTCAGAGCTATGGAGAGGGGTGGCAATCGGGAGCTTTCCGGCCTGATGAGCGGCAGTTGTTTGGGTTCCCTGGTGGCATCGTGAACGACTGGCACCTGAGAACCAACATCGAAGCACTCTACGCTGCAGGAGACCAACTATTCGCCTCCAACTGCCACGGGCATGCGGCAGCAACTGGGTACTACGCGGGCAGGCATGCAGCGAACTATGCCGAGGGTGCCTCACTGCCAACTTTCGACGAAACGCAGGCCGACCTCGAGAGGACACGAGTCTGTTCGCTCTTGGACGGTGACGAGGGCATCAACTGGAAAGACGTGAACGCGTGCGTCGCCCGGATCATGCAGCACCATTGTGGAGCGACTAAGAGCGACGAACAACTCAGGTCGGGCTTAGCCGCGCTCAGTGACTTGAAAGCAGAGGGCGTTCCACGTCTACACGCGATGAATCCACATGAGCTTGTCCGCTCACTCGAGGTGCTGAATGTGCTGACGAATGCTGACTTGGTGCTCCACGCGTGCCTGGCCAGGAAAGCAAGTGCTGAGTATCTGCTCTTCGACCGGTCGGATTATCCGGAAAAGGACCCTCCGGAGTGGCACAAATTCGTCACCGTCAAACTCGAAGACGGCATTGTGACTGAAGGTGAGTTGCCAATCGACTATTACGGCCAGCTCGAGCGGGATTACGAGGCTCACAACGCGGACTATGTTGCCGAGGGGCCAGCATGACAAGCAGCCAAGCCTTTGCGATACCCGAACCAATATCATCGGAGCCGCTAACGTTCGACCGGGAGATATGTATCGGCTGCAACCTCTGCGTCGATATATGCCAGGTGGACATCATGCTGCCGAACCCGGAGGTGGGAGAGCCGCCGATAGTAGTGTATCCGGGAGAATGCTGGTACGACGGCAGCTGCGTCTCAGCTTGTCCCGAACCGGGCGCCATCACCTTGAACAGCATGGCAGCCAAGCGCGTGCACTTCCGGCGCAAGGCTAGTGGCGCAGACTTCTACGCTTAACGCGGGAGCCCCATCGCATCGATGACAGCCGATGCCATTTCTGTACGGAGCTCACTGATGACCCCCGCAAAACTCGGATCATCGATCAGATTCCGCATCTCATAAGGATCTGCGATCAGATCGTACAGCTCGCTTTCGCTCGGGTGCTGCATCCAATGGATGTACTTGTATTGTTGTGTCCGAATCGCGCGGTAGTCCATGTCCACGAGCCATGGAAACGGGTTCTCGTACGTGTAGAACTCAATCAGAACAGACTCACGCCACCCGTGGTCGTTGCCCAGAAGTAAGGGCACAAACGATCGCCCTTGGATGTGGTCGCCGATGGGCACGCCGGCGATGTCGAGCACCGTCGGTGCGATGTCCACGGATGCAACCAACCCTTCGATTGTATCACCGGCGGTCGCTGCACCAGGGTAGCGAATGACTAGCGGAGTCCTGATCGATTCCTCATACGGCATCCGGCGCTCCACAGATAATCCGTGTTCGCCGTAGAAGAACCCGTTGTCGCTCATGAACAGGATGAAGGTCTCGTCCAGAATGCCCTTGGCCTCCAGTGCCTCAACTATCCGACCCACCCCGTCGTCGACCGCCAACATCATCTCGGCGCGGCGACGGATGGTCTCGTCGCTCGAGAAGGGATCGAGTTCGGGCTCACCAAACGTCTCCAACATCTCTGGCGAGTACTTGTTCGTCAGCGCTCTGTGCAACGTCGGTTTACCAGTTAGCTGGTCGAGCGAAGTGATCGCATTGTCGCGGCGCGGGAACACTTCCTCTTCATATCGCCCCCTGTGTCGAGGCGCAGGCATATAAGCTCGCGGAACGGTAAGATCCACTGATCCATCATCGAGCTGGCGTGCATCGGGATGAATTGCCTTGTGCCCGATGTAGATGAAGAAGGGATTGTCGCGTTCGCGCTCGATGATCGACACCGCACGATCCGTAAAGACATCCGTGATGTACCCCTCGACCGTATGGATACGCCCGTCTTCGAACAGCTCAGGATTGTGTGTACGACCCTGTCCGGGTATGGCGACCCAGTTGTCAAAACCTGGACGGGGAGTAGGATCGTTACCCATGTGCCACTTGCCAAGGAATGCCGTCTCGTATCCGCCTTCCTGTAACGCCTGGGGGAACGTTTCGAGACGATGGCTCATGCGATTGCGTGCCACATTGTCAATGATCCCATGTCGGGATGGGTATTGGCCCGTCAAAATACAGGCGCGATTCGGCGAACACAGCGGCACAGAGTGAAACGCGTTGGCAAACTGAGCACCGTCGCGCGCAAGCGCGTCGATATTGGGGGTTTCCAGAAAGGGATGGCCAGCGATGCCAAGTTCGTCCCACCGAAGATCGTCTACGACTATCACGATTATGTTGGGTGACCCGTTCCGCCTGACCGAGTCGCCGGCTCGATCCGTTACCTCTGAAGGCTGACAGGCGCTGCATAGGAGAAGGCAGACTATCATTACGGTGAAATACGCGTGACGGAACATGCGGGTCAGCCTCCCGGATCGGCACTATTCGCTGTCTATGAGCAGTGACCAGTCGTCAGTGACTGGTAGGATCGACGGAGAAGATACCAGTCAGCATCACATTAGGAAGGCCCGAAATCAACCGGGAAGCAGAAGGCCGCCTCGACAACGTCGAAGCGGCCTCGCTTTCGTCTACCTGTCAGGGAACGTCTTACTCTTCGACGATCCTCACGTTTTCCGCCGCCGGGCCCTTATCGCCCTGCACGACATCGAACTCCACACGCTCGCCCTCTCGCAGGGATTTGAATCCGCCTCCCTGGATCGCAGTGTAATGGACGAAGCAGTCCTTCTCACCATCCTCGCGAGTGATGAATCCGAACCCCTTCTGATCGTTGAACCACTTCACGGTCCCAGTGACACTCATTGCCGTACTCCCTCACTGTGAATTTGTTGATGGCGTCGGAGTCCGGCGGGGCCGTACCAACCGATCGTTCATCACGTTCCGCGGATACTACCCCCCGCGCTGGGCTGCCGGCAACATAGACGCCGGCGAAAGCTCACCACAAGATTAAAAGGTAACGTTGGCCCCGCCCGCTGCAAGGCATCTGACAACACGCTGATGCTGAACACCCTTTTTGAAACTGTTGCATTGTCCCAGCCGTCTGTCCTGATGACATGCCTCTATTCATCAATCGGATTTCGAACATGACTCCTGTTGTTCGGTATTTCATCACAGCGTCGGCGATCGGCATCTGTACGTCCCTCTCTGCATGCCTCCCCGATGCGGAAGTTGAGCCCGATCGGCTCGCAACGCTGGTCTCGGGAAACGAAAATCTCAGGTTGGAAACAGCCATTCCATCCCTCATGGAGAGTGGCAGCGTGACGGGGTTGTCGATCGCCCTCGCGACCGATTCCGGAATAGTATGGAGCAAAGGATTCGGAATTCGCAGCCAGGAGACTGGCGCGCCCGTCGATACGACAAGCGTTTTTGAAGCCGCGTCGCTGAGCAAACCGGTGTTCGCGTATGCGTTCCTGAAGCTTGTGGACGAGGGAACCGTTGATCTCGATACACCTATCGCCGACTACTATGAGTACGAGGCGATTTTGCACGACCCACGCCACTCAGAAATCAACGCGAGGACAGTCCTCACGCACAGCCCTGGGTTTCCGAACTGGCGCCCTCGCGGTGGACAGCTCACGATCGATTTCGAACCTGGCAGTCAATTCAGCTACTCTGGCGAGGGATTCGTGTATCTCCAACGTGCAGTCATGCACGTAACCGGAGAGTCGCTCGAGGAACTCACGCAACGACTCGTGTTTGCCCCCCTCGGAATGACAAGCAGCAGCTATTTGTGGCAAGAAGCATTTGAGCAAACAGTCGCCCTACCCCACGCGAGCGACGGGCAGGTGAGAAGAAAGTTCAAGCCTCAGAGCGGTCAGGGAAACGCCGCAGCAAGCTTGCACACAACTGCTCTCGACTTTGCTCGTTTCATCATGGCAGTGATGAACGGCACCGGTCTGACCGATAGCACTGCCACCGCAATGTTGTCATCCCAGATTGGTGTTGATTCAAATGTCACCTGGGGACTTGGCATTGGCCTACAACACAATGAATACGGTAGCGGCTTCTGGCACTGGGGCGACAACACCGGCTACAAAGCGTACACACTGACGTATCCCGAACGAGGCGTTGGCGTCGTCTGGTTCACCAACAGCGAAAATGGACACTCGATCTTGGATGGCATGCTAGGTCTGATCTTCGGTGGCGAACACGCGGCTTCACGATGGCTGGACTACGAACAGTACGATTCTCCGGGGCGCGTGGTGCGCCAGGAGTTGGAACGCGTTTACGCAAACGAGGGCATAGACTGGGCCATTGCCAAATACCACGAACTGAAGACTAGTATGCCTGCTGAGGCGTTCGATGAATCCCTGCTCAACTCACTCGGATACCGCCTGCTGGGAAACGACAGACTGGAAGATGCGATCACCACCTTCGAGTTGAATGTCGCGGAATATCCCGACGCCTCGAACCCCTACGACAGCCTGGGTGAGGCATACCTGGCCGCAGGCGACACCGCACGTGCAATCGTGAACTACCAGAGATCCGTGGACTTGGATCCCAGCAATACGAACGGCGCCGCGATAGTGGAAAGGCTACGCGCCAGCACCAATTGACGGCAGGGGATTGCTAGCCGCTCGCACGCAGCTATCTCTGCGAGCGCGCCACGAACGAGGCAACATACGGCTGGAGCACCGCGGTGCTCACCCAGTAGATGTCGTGGTTTGCGTAGAAGAACATCACCTGAGTGTCAGGTGACAGGGACGCGGTCATGACGGCACCAATGTCACTGATCTCGTCGATCCGAGTCCCGGTCGACCAACCACCATCTTCCAACGGGAACGAGATGAAGAGATCGTCGTCGCCATCAAAAATCAGGAAACCCTCATCAGGCGCGATCAAAGGGTGTGCGGCTTCGCGTGAGTTGATACCACCAGTCAGCCTCTCGCAATCCTGGAATTCCGCACCATCCCATGGGTACATGCAGATCCCGCCACCCACAGTGTAGAAGACATCAGTAACATACGCATTGCCGCTTGCAGCCGTCGTTACGAACATGCCCGGGAAGAGGTACTCAGGCGGTCCCCATTCCTCACCGAGCCGCTCCATGGCCCAAATCCCGTACGCATCATCGCCCGGTCGTTCGTCCCGCGCCCTTCCGCTGCCAAAGAAGAGCTTGCTGCCGTCCGCCGGGATATGGGGCTCGTGGTCGAGCTGATCAGAGTTGAACGCGGCAAACTCCGGTGCGGTCCAACCATCTTCCCTCCAATAGGAGACATAGATGTTGGGCCCTCGATTGAAGAAGAACTCCCTTCCATCCGGAGAAAACGTGCAACTAAACTCATGACCGCCCCTGGTGGATACGACCCCTGGAGCGAACACCTCCGGAACGGTACCGGGTAATGTCTGGCCGAAGTAAGGCCCGGCGAGATCGGTTGGCGCGCCAGGCTCAAACATGTTGAGTGTAGCCGTTTCATTCGCAGCCTGCTGTATCTCCGAATCCAACCGAGGGAGCCTCCACCGAGCATCGTTGGTCGAATCCAACGCAAGAGCCTGTTCGAGACTGCGTTGAGCGAGTTCCCGATCTCCGACATAGATGCCGACCTCTCCGAGATTCTCCCACGCGCGCGCGGATTGCGGAAACAAGGTGGTGGCGGCTTCCTGCAAGACGCGGGATTCTTCGATTCTACCGGACATGAGCTGCTGATATCCAGCCCATATCAAGTCACCCTCGTCGATCGCGAAATCCTGCCCCCGAGTCTCTTCGAGGTAGTCGAGGCGATCAACCAGATAGGCCGCATCATGCTCGCCGGCGAGGCGGACGGCATAATCCACTGGAGACTCCTCGGAGAGAATCCGCTCGTTTCCACAGGAGATGACGATAGGAAGAAGAATTGCCAGGCAAACTCGTCTCGAGAACATGAACAAACCCTTTCGAGCACTGCAGTAGAACAACACCCGGTTCCACCTACCTCACGCCACACCCAACTTTCCCCGGCACGCAGAAGCTTATACGTCTGTCAACGCGTCTAGTTCCGCGTGTCTCTGCGTTCTTCCGCGGCCGGACACTCATATTGGAATACCGGAACCAGCCGGATCCTCAGAGCGGGAGGATGGGCGGACAGAGTCTACTATCAACGTACCGCCAACCACACCAGCAGTTTCCCTGAAAACGGGTACCCCATCCAAGGGTTCGGGTGCCCAGGGGAGCAACAGGGGAAATGCCCTGACCTCCACCTGAGAGGCGGCAGGACAGGACACTCTACGGTCACGCGCTTCTATACAGCTTCGTCAGCACGAACTCGCGGTGCCCAAGAACCTCGTTCGCTGTCAAGCGGCCGTTGCAGGTACGTACGATCATCTCCAGGAGATTGTCGCCAGACTCGTCCAACGTCATCTCCCCACGCAGAATTGCCGAACAATCGTAGTCGATGTGCTCACTCATCGTCTCGCAAGTGAGGGGATTCGCCGAAAGTTTGATCACCGGCTCAATCGGGTGGCCGATGATGTTGCCCTGCCCCGTCGGGAACAGGTGAACGACGAAACCCGCGGCGGCCCACAACGTCACCGCTTCCGCAGCCGCAGACGAAGTATCCATGAACCAGAGGCCCGGACCGGTAGGTGCCTCCGCGGGTTTCAGGACACCCACGTATCTGCACTTCTTGCCGATCTTCTGGAGATTGCCGAACGCCTTCTCCTCGATCGTCGTCAACCCACCACGGATGTTGCCCTTGGTGGGCTGTGACCCGGAAAGGTCATCCGTCTTGTTGGTGTTGATGAAGTCGTTGTACTCGTTGAACGTATCCAAAAACTGCTTGCCAACTTCCGGCGTGGCAGCGCGTTCCGCACAGACATCTTCCGCTCCGGTCAGCTCCGATGTTTCGCCGAACGAGATCGTCGCACCTATCGCCTCCAACTTATCGAACGTGTTGCCGACCGTCGGGTTTGAAGCGAGGCCGGAGGTAGTATCCGATTCACCACACTTGGTCGATACCCAAATCTCGCTCAGGTCACATTCCTCGTGTCGCAGTTCCGATGCCCAGTGCACGTATTCTTTGGCCTGGCGAGAAGCTTTGGCAATGGTACCGATGTCGCCGGTACGCTCGATGGCGAATCCCGTGACAGGCTTGCCCGTCGCGGCGATACCTTCCACGATCCTGTTCGTCCAATCCGGTTCAATCCCGATGACCACAGCTGCTGCCACATTGGGGTTCGCGCCGGTACCGATCATCGTCCGGAAGAACAGCTCCAGATCTTCTCCGAACTGCAGTCGGCCATAGGCATGCGGCAACGCAATGGTACCGGTGATGTTGTTGGCAACCGCCTCACACGCACTGTTCGACAAATCGTCGAGCGGGATTATTGCGACATAGTTCCTCACACCAACGCGGCCGTTCTCACGTCTATATCCGAGGACCCTGGCGGCACCCATGGCTACCACCTCCTCGTCTTCAGATTGTGAATATGAACGTGTTGGGCTCGTGCGAAGTCGGCCACAACCTTGCCGATATCGGCTTCGTATTTGATGACCGAATCACCGACTTTGTGGTCCTGCAGGGCGATCTTGTGCCCTAGCGGTATGTCTTCCAAGACCTCGAGTTCAATCGCTTCCTGCGAATCCATGTATAGACCTCTGGCGGTCTGACCGACCGTGAGATCGACCGTGGCAACCCCTACCGTATCCGCCGCATCGTGCACGAGAAACTGGATTGCCGGATTTGAGTCGGGCACTTGTTGAGTCCTCCGGTTCTGTGATTTGTGCCTACCAGCCGCCGCTGGACCTATGAATGTAATCGAGAAAGTTGCGCCTGCTGAGCCACCCATGGAGATTCCGAAGCTGGTCTTGGACTCGATAACGTTCGATCGAACGGGAGACAATATGAAACGCACAGTTGTAAGGACGATCACCGGCCTGTCGTTGCTGCTACTCATAGCTGCGATGGGTGCACAGGGACAGGGACCGCAAACCCCAGGCGAACTCACCAACTTCCAGGCCGGTCCCACAATGTACGACGACCTGCTCGAGTTCGTATACGAGTTGGATGCCCAAAGTGACATGATGCAGGTGCAACACATCACCGAGACTCTTCGCGGACGCGAAGTGGTGCTCTGCATCATGTCCAATCCACCCGTCTATCAGGTATCCGATGTTATCGGATCAGATAAGCCTATTGTTCTGATCGTGAACAATGTGCACGGGGGAGAGGTGGCCGGTAAGGAAGCCAGCCTCATTCTCATGCGTGATCTTGTGTTGGGGGAGCTTCGTCCCCTGTTGGACGACGCCATCGTCCTCAACATCCCGTCTATCAACCCCGACGGCGCCGAGGAGATGCGCAGAACCAACGAGCAAAACTTCGACATGAACAGGGATTACCTGAAGCTGGAATCGCAGGAGATCCAGGCGCTCCTGACCAAGGTGATCCACGTTTGGCAGCCGGACATCCAGGTCGACACTCACCATGGCGGTTCCGCCCCTTACGTGATCACGTATCAAACCATCATGAATCCCGCTGGTGACCCGGAAATCATGAGGGTGGCCAACGAGATGATCATCCCACAGATCCGCCAGGCCTTGAGAGCGGAAGACTACGACGGGTTCTGGTACTCGGGTCCCCGTTCCGTCAATGGCGTTGCGGGCTGGGCGCCGACATCTGTTGAGCCCCGTAAGCAGCACGTGTATTCAGGACTCTCCAACATGATTGACTTCCTGTTCGAGACGCCGTCCGGGACGCACCGTGTTGTCGACAACGGAACCAGGGTTGTGCCCATCCCGCGCGAGGAGCGGTATCAGCACCAGGTGCGCGGTGAGTACATCGCCCAGCGCGAGATGATCCGGTTCGCGGCCGAAAACGCGGACCTGGTTCGCGCGACTGTCCGGGGAGCCAAGGAACGGGCAACGGCGCTCGGAGCCGATGACACCGACAACGACCAGATCGTTCTCGAGTACGAGCAAGTCGCCAAGTTCGAGACGGATATCTGGCGGGACACGGAATGGGGTGCGGACAGGGATCCGTATGCTCCCCGGGATCCCAATCGCGTGGCGGAATACGAACTGCTGCGCCTGCCGGTCTTCACGCAGTTCGACCCGACGCGCACTACCACTCGCCCCTGGGGTTACGTGCTGCCTCCGCAGCTCGCCACGATCGTTCCGCTGCTGCTCGACCACGAAATCGCCGTCCAGGAGCTGACCGAGCCGGTGAGTCTGGAAGTCGAGGTGTACTACGCCACGGCCATCGACAACTCTGAGTACTTCCAGGGCCACTATCTGAACAAGGTCACCGCAACGAAGCGAACCGAGATCGTTGAGTTCCCGGCGGGCTCCTTCTTCGTGCCGTCAGGACAGCCGAAATCGAACCTGATCAGCTACATCCTCGAGCCCGAGACCGACGACAACCTCATCACGTGGGGTTTCCTCGACACGTACCTGCAGGCGATGAGTGAGGAAGAGACTCAACGCTACGTTGAGAGAATGGCTCAGAGGCGTGCGCGGATGGGGGAGGAAGGTCCACCTCCGCCAGGACAGCTCATTCCGATGTATCGGTTGATGACGCGCGCCGCATTGAAGGGTGTGCTGGTAGAGAGCTTCAATAGCTACGAGCGAAACAGATACGTACGGTAGGTTGAGAATTGAAGGTGGAGAACTGAGAATCCTCAGTGGAACTCTCAGTTCTCCATTCTCAACCTCGAGTTCGCTGGTTCACACTTCCTCCACGAAGACCGCCCGCACGACGTCAGTGAGCGCCACCGCCATGTGCCGGTGCTCGTCGCCGGATGGGATGAACACGCCGTCCCCCGGACCATAGACCTCCGTGGCGCTGTCGTACTTGATCTCAAACCGGCCGTCCAGGATCATCCCGACGTG
>JBDGYW010000149.1:0-10777 GCA_039588935.1 Gemmatimonadota bacterium
ACACCGGTTGTGCTCTTGGATCCGCCACCCGCCCTCGTCGCCACGCCAAGAACACAGCGAGCGGGCCGAGTAGGAGGCCGTGCCCTGCCTCCGGGTTGTACCACCAATCCTTGCCCAGCGTGGAGATGGGCTCCCAGAAAAGGACCAAGAACGCTAAACCCGCAACAATGGCCGGCGCGTGTTCCTTAGCGAATCTGGTAGCTGGTTCTGGGGGAATTGTCATAATCAAATGACCTTACGCAACAAAGATACCAATCACTTCACCCAGGTGGATGAAGAGCAATCGCGCGACGACTTCACGGAGTGTGTGGGGTGGCGGTCAAGGAGTGTCGATTCCGACATGGTCCCCTCATCCACCGGGCACTTGCATTTTGCGATCGGCAGTGTGTCAAGCAATCACGGCGGTATGCGTGATGCGGTTGTTGTCGTAGTGTTGTTGGGCTGGGAGGCTAGCGTGAGCCCTTTTGAAACACCATCACCGGCAACGTCTTTGCCATGATCTGGAAGTCTTGTCCGGACGACTGTCGGCGGGACACGTACTCGAGGTCAAACGAGAGCTTTGTGCGAACATCGTCGACCGAGGTATCGTAGTGATGGTTGATCTGAGCCCATCCCGTAATTCCCGGGAGCACTCGCTGGCGATGCTCATAGTTGGGGATCTGCGCGCGCAGGTCCGCAAAGATCTCTGGCTGCTCAGGACGTGGACCGACAACATTCATGTCGCCCTTCAGCACGTTGAAAAGCTGCGGTAGTTCGTCCAAACGTGTCTTCCGCATCACCCTGCCGAGCGGTGTAATGCGGGGGTCGTTCTCGCTTGCCCATACCTGTTCGCTGTCGCCATCCGCCTGCATCGTCCGGAACTTGTAGATCGTGAACAGTCTGCCACCAGAGTTGGATTCACGTCGGCAATTGCCTGCCGAAGTTGCCGGGCTCCGCCGGTCCAATCCCACGCGAGTCTGTTTGAAGAAGATCGGTCCCTTTGACGTCAGCTTCAGCGTCAAAGCAACAAGCAGCATGACCGGCAGTGTTACGATTATTCCCACCAGGGCAACAACTACATTAAGCAGCCTTCGGCTCTTTTCCGAATTCGACCGCACGCGCACATCGCCGACACGCCTCCGCGCCGCAGCGTATTGCTCAGCAAGTCTGTCGAATTGGATTGAAGTCAATGTCTCTCGCGTTGAATAAGGCCCACGAAATCGTGCGTCAATACCTCGCTCCGGAGTCAGTATGCAATTGGCATGCTCGTGGGGCTCTCGAGTATTGAGCGCGTAAGTTGTTTACCGGTAGGCTTTTAGGCGTTTGTCACGGAGATGTCACGGATTGATCGTGTGGTGGGCCCACAGCTAGTGTGGGTCATTTGTTACAGTATCTGGCAAGGCTCTCGCGTGCTGGATTCCCTCATTTTCTGGGCTCAAACGCCAGCCTAACGCTCTGAAAACCCCTACCGCCCTTCCGCCAGTCCCTCTATTCCACCGCTTTCAGTGCCAGATCGAAGAAAAACCTGGTCCCCCAATCCTTGCTCGTCTCGACCTTGAGTTCCGATCCCATAGCCTCCACGAGGCGTCGTGATAGTGCCAGGCCGAGCCCTGTACCGGAGAAGGCGTAACGGTCGTCTCGCGAGCGGCGGAAGGGCAGATAAAGCGTCTCCAACGCCTGTGGATTGATCCCGGGGCCGGTATCCCTCACGGAGAACTCCACTGTGGAGAGGTCCTTTTCGCGGGCCACGGCCTCAACAAAGCCTTCTTCGGTGAATTTGAGCGCATTCGTGGTGAGATTCAACAAGACCCGTGACAGGGCGTGCGGGTGTCCCTCCCTGTGGTCGCTAGCCGGAGGCAGCAGGCGGATCGTAATGCCCTTTTCCTCAGCCATGGGGCGCACGATATCATGGACAGACTCGAGGATCTCCGTCACTGAAAAGGGTGCGGGCTGCGTATCGGCGAGCTGGCTTCCGCCGCGGGCCAGTTCGATGACGTTGGAGGTAACTGTACTCAAGCCCAATGCGGCACTGTACACCAGGCCGAGTTGGCGGCGCTGCAGCTCGTTGACGTCGCCGCTTTGGCCCCGCTGCAACGTTTCCGCCAGGAAAAGAATCGACGTTAGCGGCGAGCGAAGGTCGTGGGCCACTTCGACCACCAACGCGAGTCCGTCCGGTCCCGCCAGCCTGCTCGAAAAATGCTGGTCCCAGTTCGGTTCGGCCGCAGATCGGACGGCTTCCAGCCCACCAAGAACCGCCGCAATCGTGTCTAATTGGACCTTGTCAGGATGGTCACACCAGTCGCGGACGACCTCGGCTCTCAGCAATTCCAGCAGCCGACGTCCCAACACCGAACGCAGGCGTGGATCGATCGGGCCCGACATTGCTTGGTTGGTCACTGCTTGGACGAGGAGGTCGAGGACTTCCGAAACCTCCTCGATGCTTACCGCGTCCCCGTGCATGTTCTTCCAAGATTTTGCGGTGCTTTTAGCGGCTGCATAAAGCACGGGTGCCGGCTCGGACCCATCCATACGGGAAGTGGTTTTGCGTGCTGAAGACGGGGAGTCCGTATGGGATGCCATGGGCTTAGCTGCCCCTAGGGGGGGTACTCCTCCAAAGCGGTCTCGACCATGATCGTCTCACGTTGCAGCCCATGTTTCTCCATCAAACGGTAAAGCGTCGTTCTGTCCACGCCTGCCATTCGTGCGGCCTTCGACATGTTGCCCGCCGCATGGTTGACAAGCGCCGTCAGGTACCGTCTTTCAAAATCGGCAAGGACGTTGTCACGGGCCACATGATACGGCGCATCCATGGCCAGCGGTGCGGTGAACGACATCTCGTCATCCACCAATAGTTCGCCGCCTCCACCGATGAACGGTATCTGGCCCGCCTGGACCGTCGTGCCGGGTTCCGCCAGCACGACGACGTGCTCGACGAGGTTTTGCAGCTCACGCACATTACCAGGCCAGGTATATCGACAAAGAGCTTGCACGGCACCGTCTGATAGCGATGGCAGGGCCTGGTCGGCGTCGCGATGTTGAGCCCAATAGTAGCGCAAAAAGTGATTTGCCAACAGAGGGATGTCTTCCTGACGTTCTCTGAGTGAGGGAAGTACGATCGGGACGACGCGGAGGCGGTAGAAGAGATCCTCCCTCAGAATCCCTTCCTCTGTGGCTATCTTGGGGTCTCGGTTGGTTGCGGCGATGAAGCGCACATTGACCACGGCATCGATGGTCTCGCTACCGACCCTGCGGACCACACCGTCCTGAATCACCCGGAGCAGTTTCGCCTGGATGGGCTTAGACATCTCGGTCACTTCATCCAGCATCATAGTGCCGCCATTTGCCGCCTCCAATAGGCCTGGTTTGTCCCGAATCGCGCCCGTAAAGGCCCCCTTTCGGTGGCCGAACATCTCCGATTCCAACAGCGATTCCGGCAAAGCGGCACAGTTGATTGCCACGAGCGGGCGGCTCGAGCGCCGGCTGTAGTGGTGGATGAACTGGGCGATCAATTCCTTTCCTGTACCGCTCTCCCCTGTCAGGAACACAGAGGCGTTGGTTCTGGCGACCTTTCTGGCTAGGTCGATGGCCCGCTTAAACGCGGGCGCGATACCGAGCACCGTGACCTTATCACTATGGCCGAATTCCTTGGCCGCGGCGATGTTTTGGGCGCGCGTCTCACGAGCTATTAGGACGGTGTGCGCCGCCCTCCCAACCAGAATCTGTAGCTGAGTTGCTGCAAACGGCTTCGGCAGGTAGTCCCACGCGCCGGCGCGAAGAGCTGTTAGGGATGCATCAACCGAGGGATTACCTGTCATAACGATGCCGATCGTGTCCGGATTCTTGTTGAGGCAGGCCTCAAGCAACGTGACACCGGGCACGTCGGTCATGTACTGGTCGAGCAACACAATATCGAAAGCACGTCGCCTGAGCAGTTCCAGGGCCTCGTTGCCCTTGCTGCAAACGTCGACCTTGTACCCCTCGGTCTCCAGAAACGTGCGGCAACTCTCCCGCAACGTCCGCTCGTCATCCACAACGAGGATCTCAAGGCTGCGTTTCGCCTCTCGATCGACTTCCGAATAATCAGGAAGGGGCGCGTTCGCCGGCAGGTCGCTAGCTGTAGCTGATGAAGATTCAGACACTTACGAATTCTCACTCGTTGGGTGACATGATTATGAAATACAATGTGTTGTTGGGCTCAATGCACAGCGCGGGCCAAACAGACGCGGATGACCGCATCCGAAATCCGCAAGTTGCCTTGCGGCAGTGACTTGCGCTGTCTGGTATTGTAGCTTGGATGCAACAGTGGAGGCAAGAGTAAGGAGGGGTGTTGCGTTGCTGCTACATCTGGGCTGCAGTAGGTAGTATCTGTTGCATGAGCGGTAATGAGTAACCGGAGGGCAGAGGTTTGAAGGAGTGGCAGGTCATCCTAACCGCCGGACCTCCATACGGCCTGTCCGCCCTTCCTGCCGGTCCCACTATTGCATAAACCTCAGTCTGACGATATTTCACTGGTTCTTGAACGAGTACTTGATAGGAGCTTTTGCCTCCACAATGCCAGACACGCCCGTACCAAGCCCTGACCAAAGCAGCGCGCGGCTCCCTCAGCTCGGGGAGCAGTCAGGGACGTTAGCGACGGAGATGCAGCCGTCGTGGCAGCAGTTCACACAGGAACCCGAGAAGGGCGTTGATTGGCGACGCTACGTTGCCGCCGCACTCCGTTATAAGTGGTTGGTGATCGTTTGCACGGTGTTGGGCACGGGTGGCAGTGTGGCGGCCACCAGACTCATCAGCCCCGAGTACCGCGCTCAGGCGACAGTATGGATCGAGACCGCAAACAACCAGGGTGGTCCGCTGCAGCAAAGCCAGTTGCTCGAGAGCACCAGTTGGATTGAGCTTCTCAAGACGTTCGTGGTGCTGGATTACTCCGTCCAAGCGCTGAAGCTCTATCTACGTTACGGATCACCCGCTGATTCAGCTGTTTTTTCGAATTTTGAACTCACAGATCGGTTCCGTCCGGGCAACTACGTTCTTGCTGTCGGAGAGTCTGGTGGCCATTTGGAGCTCCGGACCAGTGAGGGCAATAGGGTCGAGACGGCAAGTCCGGGCGATTCGCTCGGATCTTCCTTGGGTTTCGGGTGGGTTCCTCCGCCAACCGCGCTCCGCGCAGGTCAGGAGGTTCCCTTTTCGGTTGAAAGGCCGAGAGACGCTGCGCGCGGACTGGGTGACCGACTTAACACGCGACTCGACCGGAACGGCAACATCCTGCGCGTCGAACTTTACGGCCCAAATCCCGTTCGCACTGCGGTTGCGGTGAACACGGTGATTGAGCGATTTGTGGATGTGGCAGCAGACTTGAAACGCGAGAAGCTCACTGAGACAGCGAGTACGATACGGGAGCGGCTTCAGCAGGCAGAAAATGCGCTCGAAGCAGCTGAAAATGCACTCGAGAGCTTCAGGATCAGAACAATAACGCTCCCGAGAGACCAGGCTGGCGGGCCGGTGGCCGCCGGGCTCGAGTCGACGCGTGATCCCGTGTTTGACCGATTTTTCGACATGACAGTGCAGCTGGACCAACTCGACCGCGACCGGAGCGCGATAATACGGGCTACCCAATACGTGGCGGATTCGGGCCTGTCGGTTGATGCCCTCGAGAACATCGAGACCATTCAACAATCCACGTTGGTGATGCAGGCGCTGCAGGAACTGGGTGAGATGCGGGCGGAGCTGCGAGCGCTGCAACGGACATATACCGAGGAGCATCCCGTCGTGGTCCGCTTGGCCGGCGACGTCCAAGAATTGGAACGAACAACAGTGCCGTCGCTGCTGGCTGTCCTCGTGAACCAACTCGACTCCCGTCGCCTGGTTCTGAATACACGCGTTCAGGAAGCGTCGGGCGACCTGCAGCAGATTCCCCGACGGATGATCGAAGAAGCTCGGCTTCGGCGGGATGTCGACGTCGCAGAGAACTTGTACACGACGCTGCAGCAAGCATATGAGGAGGCGCGGCTCGCCGAGGAGAGCAGCATGCCCGACGTGCGCGTGCTCGACAATGCGGTGATTCCTACTCGTCCTTTGGCCGACCAAGCGCCGCGCATGCTGTTGATGGGGATCGTAGCCGGACTGGGAATGGGGCTGGTAGGTGCAATTTTGTTGGACAGAATCGACAGGCGGGTGCGCTACCCCGAGCAGGTGACTTCGGACTTGGGCCTCCAGTTGTTGGGGGTGGTTCCTCACTTGAGGGGGGTAGGGAATGGAACCGGAGCAGCAGAAGCCGCGCCGATAGTTGAGGCGCTCAGGGGAGTCAAGCTCAATCTGGTGCACGCATGTGGCTCGGCCAGTCCGTTGGTGGTCACGGTCTCAAGCCCTGGAGCCGGTGACGGAAAGTCGTTTGTGGTGTCGAACTTAGCTCTTGCGTTTGCGGACGCGGGTCATCGCACCCTGTTGATCGATGCCGACACGCGCCGCGGCGCTCTTCACAGGGTGTTGAACGCAGCACGGAAACCGGGTCTGACAGACTTTCTGTCTGGAACGGTCGGCCGCGCGGAGATCGTGCAGGAGACGCCCTACCCTGCGCTCAGCTTCATCGGCTGTGGAACGCGCACGCCCTCAGCGCCTGAGTTGATTGGCTCAACAGCCATGACGCAACTCATGACGGGCTTGCGTAGTACCTACAGCGTCATTGTCATAGACAGCCCACCCCTAGGTGCTGGTGTAGATGCATTCGCGCTTGGAACACTCACTGGAAACCTGATGGTCGTGCTTCGACTGGGGCAAACGGACCGCGAACTTGCAGAGGCGAAGCTTGACGTGCTCGATCGGCTGCCGGTTCGCATATTAGGGGCGGTCCTGAACGATGTCCGCGATGGCGGTGCGGCCAAGTACTTCAAGTACTACTCCTACTACATGCCCGGGTACGAGGCGGAGGATGAGGAGGGAGGGGAGGCGGCCAAGGCCCTAATTGGAGGAGATAAGGGCTGAGGAGTTTTTAACGGCGGAAAGGTGAACGGGCGGAGCGCTATCTCCACTCAAAGGCGTGAATCCAATCCCCATTCCCCTTTGACTTCACCTGTCTGAGTGCTGTCGTTGCGTGCAGAAGTAAGTCGCGGGCTTCGATGGGGGTTTCTCGCATGTTCGCCACCGCGTCGTAGCCTGCGTGAAGCGAGATCGGATTTCCCGAAGCCTCATCGGCTGATGCACCGTCTCGAAGCTCTTCGGCTATGCGCTGAGCAAGCTTTGCCGCGCCCGAGGCATCGGTGCTCGGCGCAAGGATCGCAAATTCGATTTTGCCAAGGCGACCGATCGCGTCGGATGTGCGTCCCATTCTCCGCAGTGCTTTGCCGAGCGAGCTGGCTGCTTTTGCGGCGGCTTTGTCGTTGGCAACATCACCTGGATCGTGTTGCGTAGACGGTTTTGCCGGGGCGACCACCACGCAGGCCATGGCCTGGTGTTCGCGATATGCCTGTGACCTGAGTTCGCGAGCCCGTTGCTCTAGGCCCCTGAGGTTGTACAAGCCAGTGGGTTCGTCGATCAGGCAGCGGTCGTGCGCCGAATCGACTTCGAACTTCGCGCGCACGTATGCGCCCAGCCGCAATAGGAGTTCCTGCGCGTCAATGGGGTAGGAGATGAACTCCCAGGCGCCTGCTTCGAGCGCAGCGAGGCGCTGTTCCCTCGTGGGCCTCTCCGGGCTGGTGACCAATATTGGTATGCTGGCCCCGAAGCTCGAGTCCCTCCTGAGCGTACGGCAAATGGAGGCGCTGTCGCCGTTAGGCAGATTAGTGGATACAAAAAGCAGGTCCGGAGGCTGAGCCAGTGTGCGTTCAATACCCTTTCTGGCAGTGTAGGCACGCATGACAGCGTAGCCGTTCGGCGCCAGCACACTCTCCAGTGCCCGCGTCGACCACTCCTGATCGTCGACAATCAATACTACTGGCGGGCGCGTCTGACCTGTGCGATCCTGCATTTGCCACCTTCTGGGTCGCAGAATTCTGGAAACCTCTAAACACCCACTCGAGCGAACTCGGGCGTATGATGGAGGTATGGCCCGCACACTCCGTGCCGGCTCGGCCCATCGAAAATTCGTTGTCGCACAAGGAGTTACGAGGCACGAGGGCATGCCGAATCCTCCCAAAGCGATGCAAGCGGGCCACAGAGGCCCGAGTGTTGCGGTGAGGCTGCAACGAAAAGTTCAGCACCCCTTGTCCGAATGTTAACCGCACATACTGCAAGTTGTTAAGCGACAACAATATAGAAGCCGATTCGACGCCGAAGCCGATCCGGCCTCAAACTTGTAATTGACGGTGAACGGAGGTGGACTCTGCTTTCTGGCGTTTCTGGAGAGGGGCTAGCCGACCGATGTTGTGTGTGAGGTGCAAGAGCTTGTTCGACGATCACGGAGCGGAGTTCACGCCACGGGAAAGATGGGCGGTTCTGCGCAACCCACTCAGTTCGCTGTTGTGCGCTCGTTGCGGCACGGTTCTGACGACGCTCGACCCGGCGGATGCCATGTTGTCCAAGTTGTCGCAGCTGTCGAAGTTCGGGATTGGTGCGGACGACAGGCCCATTCTGACGACATCGGGCGGGGGAGAGTAATCCATGTGCGGGATAATCGGGTACATAGGGCCCAAGGATGTGACACCAATCCTGGTGGAGGGCCTAAAGCGTCTCGAGTATCGCGGCTACGACTCCGCCGGTGTCGCGATTCTCAACGGGAAGGGGCTTGAGGTGCAGAAGTTGACCGGCCGAGTAGAGGCGCTCGCCGAGTCGCTCGTGGTTACCCCGCTTCAAGGCTCGAACGGAATAGCTCACACGCGCTGGGCGACACACGGCGCGCCGACCGTGATAAACGCCCATCCGCACACCGACTGTACGTCGACCTTAGCGCTCGTCCACAACGGTATTATTGAGAACGCAGATGCTCTGCGTACGCGCCTGGAACAGGCCGGTCACGAGTTCCGAACCGAAACAGACACTGAGACGCTGGTGCACCTGATCGAGGAAGCAAGAGGTGACACGCTCGAGGCACGGGTCATCGCTGCGCTCACCCACGTCGAGGGCGCATATGGAATGGCGGTGATCTCAGCCGATGATCCCAACAAGATCGTGGTTGCCAGAAAAGGGTCTCCTGTGCTGCTGGGGATCGGCGACGGAGAGAACTTCGTTGCCTCTGACGCGAGCGCGATTCTGGAGCACACCAGGTCGGTGGTATACCTGAACGACGGCGACATTGCGGTTGTGACTGAAGAAGGATACAGCGTCGTGGATCTCGAATCCCGGGAGCAGGCCCGCGCCGTGGCTGCAATCGACTGGGACCTAGACGCAATAGAATTGGGTGGATACGCCCATTTCATGCTGAAGGAGATCTGCGAGCAGCCTGAGAGTCTGCGTAGCACGATTCGGGGTCGTCTGTTGTTCGAGAACGGCTCGGTACGGCTCGGCGGACTGAACCTGACGGACGAGGATTTCGATGCCATCCGCCGCATAGTGATTGTGGCTTGTGGCACATCCTGGCACTCGGCCCTGGTCGGTCGGTATGTCATTGAGGAGCTGACAGGCATTTCGGTGGATGTTGAGTATGCTTCCGAGTATCGCTACATGACGCAGCTCGTTGTCCCCGGTACTCTGACTATCGCGATTTCGCAGTCAGGTGAGACCGCCGATACACTGGAAGCGATGCGCGCGGCACGGGCAGCTGGATCCAAGATCATTGGAATCGTGAACGTTGTCGGTAGCACGATTGCGCGCGAGGCCGACGGCGGCATCTACTTGCATGCAGGGCCAGAAATTGGGGTCGCATCGACAAAGGCGTTTACCTCCCAAATTGCGGCGCTACTCTTGTTTGCGATTCACTTGGGACGAAAGCGAGGGCTCTCGCAGGAACATGGCCAGGAACTCGTTTATGCTCTGGCAAAACTCCCTGAGCTAGTCCAACAAGTGCTTGAGTTAGCTCCGGTCGTTGAGAAGCTCGCGCAGGAGTTTTCGGGCTCCACCAACTTCCTGTACCTGGGCCGCGGCGTGAATTTCCCGGTTGCATTGGAGGGTGCGCTCAAGCTCAAGGAAATCAGTTATATCCACGCCGAGGGATACCCCGCAGCGGAGATGAAACATGGGCCGATCGCGCTAATCGATGACGAGATGCCCGTGGTGTTCATGGCCCCTCACGACCATCTGTATCGGAAGGTCCTGTCCAACATGCAGGAGGTGAAGGCCAGGGGCGGGCGCATCATCGCAATCACGACCGAGGGGAATGGCGACGTTGGGCATCTCGCCGACCATCAACTGCGCGTGCCCAAGTCACTGCCGCTGTTGTCGCCCATCATTACATCGATTCCATTGCAGCTTTTGGCGTACCACATAGCGGTGTTGCGCGGATGTGACGTAGACAAGCCGCGCAACCTCGCGAAGAGCGTCACGGTGGAGTAGCCGTGAATTGGTGACAACTGTAAGATTCAAATCTATGATACGACAACTCCATAGGGCCTTGGTGCGGCTCACGATAGTGGTCCTCGTTGCCGCAGCCGCCGCTAACCCTGCCGCCTCGCAGGAAGACTGGGATCCACGCCGCGTCTACATGACGCGTGAGGCGCTTCAAGACCTGTTGGACAGGCTGGAACTCACGGCGCAATCGCCTGCCTACAGCAGCTCACTTCGCGACCGGACAAGGAGCGAGGCCGATCTCATCAGGACAAGGCTCCAGGATGGGGATTTCCAGGTCGGTGACCGGATTCTGCTTGTGGTCGAAAACGAAGCCACACTCACTGACACCTTCACGGTCGATCGGGGAAGAATGCTCAGCCTTCCG
>JBDGYW010000150.1:0-19834 GCA_039588935.1 Gemmatimonadota bacterium
TGAGGACGGCGCCAGAATGGTTTTCCTCAGGCCATTCGCGGTGCCACAGGAAGGTGCGCTGACGTTCGTGGGTGAGTTGGTAGTCTCAGAAATCGGAAATCCGGCAGGCGGGCAGGTCCTTGCGTCGTCCTCTCACTCCGAGGGACGGTTGTCGACTCAAGTCACCCAGCCTGCGTTCTCGCCCGATGGGTCGCACATATCCTTCTTCCGCTCCCACAAAACTGGCGAGGCTGACAACCAGACCGAGATGAGCTTGTGGCTCGTCCCGGCTGATGGGTCCGGCCCCGCGCGGCAGCTCTCGAGAGCGAATATGATCCCCATGGCGTATTGGCATCCGAGTGGTCGGTGGATCCTGTTCGTCGAATTCCGTGGATCGGACCCGATGACGATGCAGGGCGGATTCTACGCGGTTTCTGTGGAGACGGGGGAGAAGCATGAGATCTTCGGTCAAGAGGATTTGCAGGCAATGGAGTTGTCAGGGATAGGACTCAAGGCGGTCTCTCCGGACGGTCGTTGGATAGGCATAGCGGCTGCAAAGGGGAGCTTCGAGTATTGGGTGGTGGAGGATCCGCTGGCGGAGAGGGCGGGGGAGGGGCGGTAACACGACATCCGGTTGACACCTGCTCGGGGGGGGGGGGGCGTGGTTTTGCGCCCCTCTTTCTTTGGCTTCTCAATCAACGATCCTCACGCACCTTGTCCGCGCGCTGAAGCGCGCGCTCGGCTCCTGCGGCGGGCCGTCTTGAAAGACGCACCCAAATGTTGCCCTTCAGGGCGATCCGCGCGTAGCGCGCCGAGCCGAGGGTTTACGCTCGGGTCAAACGGTCCGATCTCATCTCCCCACGCAAACCACAAGGCACAACAGCCGTGCGTTATTCTGGAGCTTCCCATGTGAATTCGGTTACCGAGTTCGTGTCCGCGTCGATTAGACTCGGTGCGCGGCTCGGGATGGAGGCTGTGGGACACCGCGTCTCAGGCGTTGAGCCTGCCATGGTTCGCTACCGACTGGGGTGCCGGCGTGGCGGAAATGGTAGACGCGGAGGTCTCGCAATCCTCTGGGCTTCGGCCCGTGTCGGTTCGAATCCGACCGCCGGCACCGCCGCTTCGGTTGGTTGATTGGCCGATCAGGAACCGTTACCTTGAAACGGATTGCGAGACCTCCGTAGCGTTTCCGCTACGCAACGGGAAGCCGAGGTGGAACGACTCACCTCGGTTTTTCTTATTACCACGAACCCATCCTTCAGCGCGACCCGCGCGTAGCGCGCCGAACCGAAGGTTCACCGTCGGGACACAAGGTCCATCAAGAATCCCTGACCGAATCTCCACACCCGCCAAACCAACTCTCCTTCCTGTCCCCACCCAACACCACTCACCGAATTGTAGTGTGTGTTTGAGTTCGAACCTGATAGACAACGGAATCACCAGGGAGGCGAACCATGCGCCGAGTTAGGGCTGTACCAACCACTTTGCGGCATGTGATCAACGGCCTTGCAGGGGTTGCTCTGCTGACTGGCGTTTTGATGATTGCCGCGTGCGAAGAGCCGGGCCTCGGGCCTATCGCTGAGGTGGCGAGTCCCACGTTTCAGATTATGGATGCCGCGCACGATGCGGCAGGAAATCCCAACTTCTTCTTCCTTCCACCGATCGTTCCCGACCCGAGCGGGCACGAGGATTTCGATGCCGAGGGGTTCGACGGGACTCTCTCGCCGGTCGTCGAGATCTGCCAATAGGGTCCAGACGATACATCGGATGAGTCGAGGGAATGCTTGCCGCTCGAAGAACAGACAAACGGCTTTCCGATTGCCTCCGGTTCCGAACTGCTCGACGCGGTGAGTTTGGCCGAAGCCGACGAGCATTACGGAGTCAATTGGCACACCGACCAATTCACGATTAGCGACGGCATCACCTACCGCATTCGTGTATTCGTGGCCGGAAGCCTGCTCGGCTATGCGGACGTGGATGTCGTGAACAGCGGCAAGGAGCTGAAGAACGTCGAGACCGGTGAGTACATCGCGCTCAAGGACGGCCGCACACTCCCGATCAAGTTCAGGATCGAGGTGGGCGCGGTTTACGTGGTCGGCTCCGGTGGCGGGACGGTATCCGCAATGGACGGGACGGTGACTCTCGAGTTCCCTGAGGGCGCGTTGACACAGGACACCGGGATCACGGTCAATCCGGCAGTAGGGTATCCCACCGATCCGGATTTGGTGCCCGGCTCGGTATATGACTTCGGCCCGGACGGCACGCAGTTCGTCGTGCCGCTGGAGCTGACGATCCAATACGATCCCGATTCCATCCCCACGGACGGCGACGAGAGCGACTTGGTCCTGGTTCACCTGACTGACGACGTCTGGACGGAAGTGGCGGGAAGCTCGGCCGATGTTGCGACTCACTCGGTGACCGGTCCGGTGTCGAGCTTCAGTGTCTACGGGGTGGCGTTCCAGTCCAGTGTCCCCGTCCCCGTACTAAGCGCTCCTCTGGTGTTCCAGAGCAACCGTGACGGCGATTATGAAATCTTCACGTTGGACAACACGGGCCTCACACAGATCACCAGCAACGAAGTCAGCGACGGAGCCCCCGACTGGCGCGGCGACAGGATCGTCTATCAGAGTCTGCAGAACGGCAACTACGACATCTGGAGAATGGACGACGCGGGTGGCTCCGCAGTGAACCTCACCAACACCACCGACGCTGACGAGTACGGCGGCTGGCTCTCACCCGACGGTACCAGGATAGCGTTCGTGCGCTGGCCGCACGGTCCCGTGCCCGAGGAGTTCGACATCTGGGTGATGAACACGGACGGGACAGGGCAGGTGAACCTCACGCCAAACAGCTCGGGGCACGACGGCGGTGTATCGTGGTCACCCGACGGGAGCCGGATCGCGTTTCAGAGCAAGCGAGAGGGCAATGGCAACATGGAAGTCTACGTGATGAACAGTGACGGGTCGGGAGTAACTCGGCTGACGTACGATGAGGCGTACAGCGACGCCGGTCCGGAGTGGAGTCCGGACGGCAGTCAGATCGTTTTTGCCAAATACAAGGCCGGAGTCGAGGGCGAGATCTGGATCATGAATGCGGACGGATCGACTCAGCACTCGATCACGACGTCTGATGGGACGATGGACATGTCACCCGCCTGGTCCCCCGACGGTAGCCAAATCGCGTTCACGCGGTATCCGAACCTCCCGTCCGGTCCCTCGGACATCTGGTTGACGACACCGGATGGGTCGACGCCTGTGGCAATCGTGACGGATGCGGCGTACGACCTGTCGCCGAGTTGGAAGAAGGAGGTGGTGCCGCCGATACAGGCGACCAAGGTCTGGGTGGGCGGCGCAGTGTCGGATCCGACCGAATGGTCGAACCAAGACAACTGGGCGCCGGTGGGAGTTCCAACGGCCTCTGATGACGTGTTCATACCTGCCGGTGCGGTCGATCAACCGAGACTGACGGAAGCTGTGGAGATTCACGACCTGTATGTCGATGATGGCGCAACATTGGATCTCGCGGGGTTCGAGTTGACTGTTAGCGGGAACCTGCGGGCGGGAAGTGCGGGAGTGAGTGGTGGGGTTATGGTAATGACGGGCAACCCCGGCACACTAAGCGGGCATGTCGTCGCGAGGACGAGCATTCTCGGATCAATATCCCTCTCGGCGGACGTGGTGATGGGGGAAATGGAGCTTTTCGTACGTGATGCTGGGATGCTGGATTTGAACGGGCATGCGCTGATGATGCCTGTAGACGCTTCGACATTCATGACATTCGAATCGGGTGTTTTGGTGATGCAGACAGCGGGCAGCTATTTGGATGTGCACGGTGCGAGCTTCGAGGGTGGTTCCACTGTTGGTTTGCTCACTGAGGGGACGATGAGGGTGCGCGGCGGGTTGGGAGTCAGTGGTGGAGGGGGTGTGTTTGCCCCATCCGGGAATCATACGGTTCTGTTCGAAGGGTCAACCGACCCGAATGGCATTGAAGTTAGCGGTGCTGGCTTCGGAGATGGTTCCTCATACCTGAACCACGCTGTGGTCGGCGATGGGCAAACACTTGACCTGAATATTGTCAGCCTCGGATCCGGCTCAATCCAGGTGACAGGCCTGTTCTCGATGCACAATGCCACACTCACGAGTACCGGTGACACTCTCGTGATGCATTCCATGAACGTCACCAACAGCGTCATCGAGAACACGCAACTCTTCGTCGACTGCGACGGTACCAGCACGATAACGTTGAACAACGCCGTATTCATGAATTTCGCCGCCGACGCCGTGCAACTCGCCATCTCGCATCCCGGCGGCGTGTTCTCGTTCGACAACAACAGCTTCTGGGGTCTCCAGGCGGGGGATGCCGGGTATTACCTCGTCGCAGAGGACACGGACTTGAGCGGCGGAATCCCACTCCAGCTCTTGGTTGGCTCAGATCCGGGGAACGGAGGCGACTTCACCTCCACGACAGGAGCGGTCGTTACCTGGGTTCCGTAGGTCTGGCCTAACGAATCAGCGACCTCCGCATCGACAAGGGCGGCTTCGGTGGAGCCGCCCTTTCGTTTCTGAAGGTAAGAACCAAGACTGACGACGAGGAATCCACGCCGCCGCTCCCACTCTGCGTCCCCAAACCTCTGCGCCTCCACCTCACTGCCGCGTTAACCAGCCACTCCCTGCAACAATTCGGCTACCGGGTTAGTGCCGACGAGAACTAGAATTGCCCAACTGCTAGGGTTGAGAATTGCAGATTCCCGAGTCTCGAGTCGTGAGCTGACCTTGGCTCACCAACCTATGGAGTGCTACTGTGGCTCAAAGGGCGATGGATGACAAACGGAGCTACATTTCACGAGGAGGTATCCTCATGAAATTCAAGGTCAAGCTCGAACGCTCGGACGAAGGAGTAGCGGCGTCAGTACCAGGTTTGCCCGGTTGCTGGTCTCAAGGAGAGACGGAAGACGAAGCAATGAGAAACATCGAGGATGCCATCCGCGAGTACCTCGATGTAATCGCCGAGCAGTTGAGAGGCGCCGAAGTTCGTGAGATCGAAATCGCGGTCTAGTGCCGAAACTTCCAGGTATTTCACACAAACATGCCGTCCGTGCTCTGGAGAAAGCTGGATTCAGGATTGTCCGGCAAGGCAAGCACATCGTTCTATCCGATGGTCGCCGCATCTTGACCGTTCCCCGCGCAAATCCTGTGAATGCTATCACCATGGCAGGGATAGTCCGTGATGCCGGGCTGACCGTGGAGGAGTTTCGGAAGCTGCTTTGAATCCGGCCGAGGGTGGTCTTCCGGCGAAGGGTGTGCGGATCATTCGGCTTTCCCGCTCCTCCCGCCACTGCCGCTGTATCCCTACCGCCATATCGCCTCAGAAAATCGGCGGTTCCTCCCCATGCGTCACCACCACAGGCACCAACTCACGCGCCCCGCAGTGTCCGCACACCTCATGCGGTTTGAACTGACGCCACACGGAAAACAGGATCGGTATCGGCAGCACCCACCAGGCGATCTTCAGAAAGTCGGCGAGGGTCCTCGTGATCCAGGTCATAAACAGCATACCGGTGCTTTCAGAGCCGCGAGCATTCGCCTCTTGCACATCGGCCGGTTGGTTGGCCGGTTGAGACACGGACAGCGACACCGACTGCAGCACTCGGCTGAGCGACGGGCCCGACTCTGACTTGGCGGCCGAGAACGTCCCGGCGCACAGGCCGACCACGATCGCCATTGCCCAGATAGAAGATTCGACCTTGAAAGTCGAAGGATGACGCAGCTTCGGATGTGTGTCTGAACCACAGGCGTTACAGTGTTTCGATACCATAGCGCACGCTCGGGAGGGGAGGGGTAATTCCAAGTTACGGTTTGGGCCGACGGTCCGCTAGAGGGAAGGGGAATGCTTCCAAATGGGGGCACAATACCGGTTACGACGGCTGGTCTCTGCAGTAATGTGAGTGAACTTCGAACATCCAACTTTGAACATCCAACGTCCAACTGGAGGTGTAAGCGCTTTCCGTTCGACGCCGGACGTTCCACTCTTTCCTCTCCCGCCCTTCCCGCTACTGCCGTCCGCTACATCCCAAACTCCTCCCCCGTCGTATCCCCATAGTACTGCCGCAAGCGCTTCAATTCGGTTTTGAGCTCCGCCACCAGCTGCCCATTCGCTGGATCGTCGTAGATGTTCTGCAGCTCGTTCGGATCCCAGCGAAGGTCGAATAGCTCCCATTCCTCGGTCTCATAGTAGTAGATCAGCTTGTGGGCCTCGGTGCGGACGCCGTACTGCTTCGCCACCATGTGCACAGCCGGGAACTCGTAGTAGTGGTAGTAGATGCTGCTGCGCCATTCTCCGGGCGTGCGGCCCCTCATCAGCGGGACGAGCGACTCACCCTGCATATCTGCGGGGACGTCGGCGCCGGCCGCATCCAGAAACGTCGGTGCGTAGTCGATGTTCTGGATCATTTGCGACACACGTGTGCCGGGATCGATCCGGCCCGGCCAACGCGCAACGAACGGCATCCGTAGCGACTCCTCGTACATCCATCTCTTGTCGTACCAGCCGTGCTCGCCCAGGTAGAAGCCCTGGTCCGAACTGTAGATAACGAGCGTGTCCTCGGCGAGGCCCGACTCATCCAGATAGTCGAGCATCCGCCCCACGTTGTCATCGACCGAAGCAATGCAACGCAGATAGTCCTTGATGTACCGCTGGTAGAAGTAGCGCACGCGGTCATTACCCTGAGGGTTGGTGCGCCGGAAGTACTCGTTCCGCGGTTCGTACGCTGCGTTCCACGCGGCCTGTTGTTCCTCGATCATCCGCTCCCACACGTTGTTCCAGTACCTACCGTCGGTCTCGTTGTCAGGCGAGGGAGGCGTGATCTTGAGATCGTACGCCGGGAACATGTGGTTCGCGATCGTCATTTCCTGATTAGCCGCGGGACTCGCGCGGTTGGCGTAATCGTCGAGCAATGTCTCCGGCTCGGGGATTTCCTCTCCCTCGTACATCATCAGGTGATCGGGCCCCGGCATCCAGCTGCGATGCGGCGCCTTGTGTTGGCACATCAGCAAGAAAGGACGCTCCCTGTCCCGATCCCCTCGCAGCCAATCGAGAGCGAGGTCGGTGGTGATGTCGGTGACGTAGCCGGGGTAGCGTATGGTCCCCTCCGGCGTTCGGAAATCCGGATTGTAGTAGTGACCCTGACCGGGGAGTACGTGCCAATAATCGAAGCCCTCGGGATCGACACCCAGGTGCCATTTGCCGATCATGGCGGTTTGGAACCCCGCTTCCTGCAGCGCCTTGTTGAATGTGGGCTGCGCCATGTCGAACTCGTCGCTGTTGTCCTTCTTGCCGTTCACATGGCTGTGCTTCCCGGTCAGCACCACCGCCCTGCTCGGCGCGCAGATTCCGTTCGAGCAGAAACTGTTCTGGAACAGCGCGCCCTCGTTCGCGATCCGGTCTATGTTTGGCGTCTGATTGATGCGCGATCCATACGCGGAGATCGCGTGCGGCGCGTGATCGTCAGAGAAGATGAACAGGATGTTGGGCGGCCGGCCTCGGCCGAACATTGCGCAACTGGACAGAGCGGGCAACGTGCCGAGCACGGCGGCACCGGCGCCGGCGCGAGCAGCGAGACTCACGGCCTCGCGGCGGGTCAGAAGACGGTCTTCGCTCATTCGGGACTCCGAGGGGGAGGGTCAACATGAAATATTCAGTTGGTACCACGTTCTGTGAAGAGTGTCTGAGTAAGGCGAAGTCCGTTGTGCGTTGCGCGTTGTACGACCTCTGAGGTCTCCGGTTGCGCTTCCCGGCTCCCCTAGCGCCCCGTGCTCTCCGCCCCCATCTTAGCCAACCATGAGCAACGAGTTGGACCGCTTGGCTATGGCCCTTGCTGACCGCTACACGGTCGAACGCGAAATCGGCGCCGGTGGAATGGCCACGGTGTATCTCGCGCACGACCTCAAGCACGACCGCGAGGTCGCAGTGAAGGTGCTGAGACCCGAGTTCGCGGCCGCACTCGGTGGTGATCGATTCCTGCGGGAAATCAAGATCACAGCCAAGCTGAGTCATCCATACATCTTGTCGCTGCTCGATTCGGGTGAAGCCGCCGGGTTCCTCTATTATGTGATTCCGTATGTGAAGGGTGGCTCGCTTCGCCACCAGCTGGAAACCAGCATGCAGCTGTCTGTTGAAGATGCGCTACAGATCACGAGGCAGGTGGCCGCAGCGCTGGATTTCGCGCATAGGCAGAACGTTGTCCACCGCGATATCAAGCCCGAGAATATCCTGTTGCACGAAGGCGAAGCTATGGTGGCCGACTTCGGGATCGCGCTGGCCGTGAGTGCCGCGGGTGGCGACCGCCTTACTGAGACTGGCATGTCGCTCGGCACACCCGAGTACATGAGCCCCGAACAAGTAGCCGGCGACAGAGACATCGACGGGCGGTCCGATGTGTACTCTCTCGCATGTGTGCTATATGAGCTTCTGGCGGGCAGCCCACCGTTTTCCGCATCCACTGCACAGGCTGTGATGGCGCGTCATGTAGCCGACCCTGTTCCACCCATCACCACAGTGAGGCCGGGTGTAAGCGATCAGGTCGCCCGTACGATTACCAAAGCGCTTGCCAAGGCACCCGCTGACCGGTTCGACTCCGCTCGAGACTTCGGCGACTCTCTTTCTTCCGAGCTCAGGGCAACTCATGCTGATGGCCCATCCCTCGCTGTCCTCCCGTTTGCCAACCTCAGTCCCGATCCTGAAAACGAGTACTTCAGCGATGGTGTGACCGAGGAGATTATCAACGCCGTCGCGAAGATTCCGGGCCTCCAGGTCACTGCGCGAACGTCGGCGTTCGTCTTCAAGGGCAAGGAAATCGACATCCGCGAGGTAGCGCGGAAGCTGGGCGTCGGTGCAGTGCTCGAGGGTAGCGTTCGCAGGGCAGGCAGCCGGATCCGCATCACTGCTCAGCTGATCAACGCCTCAGACGGATATCATATTTGGAGCGACAGGTTTGATCGTGAACTCGAAGATGTGTTCGCGCTTCAGGACGAAATCGCCGAGATCATTGCATCCCGCCTGACGACGGAACTCGCGCCGACTGTTGCGAGTGCGAGGCACTCGGCAAAGGTCGACGTCGCCGCATACGATGTTTACCTTCGCGGGCGACACGAACTCTATCAGTTCAACATCGAAGCTCCGGAACGAGCGATCGCCTGTTTCGAGGAAGCGATCGAGCGAGACCCTGAGTTTGCGCTTCCCTACGCCGCGATGGCCGAGGCATACACGCTGCAGTCAATCGGATTTACCGAGAAATTGAGTCGCGAGGCGATGCCCAAGGCAAAGGCCAATGCCGAGAAGGCGTTGAGCCTCGATCCAGACCTGGCGGAAGGGCACCTGGCCCGGGCATTGGTCGCTATCTACTACGAGTGGGACTACTCCAGCGCACGGAGTGGACTCGACGAAGCATTGAGGCTCAATCCGAACTCCGTTGGTGCACACATGTGGGATGAGTTCTACTGGACGTACACCCAACGCGAGTATAGCAAAGCCCTAGCGGCGTGTGAACGGGCATTGCAGCTCGATCCATTGAGACTCGACCTATTGGACCGACGAGGAACCATCCACCTGCTGTTTGGTTATTTCGATCTTGCCATAGAGCAGTTCCAAACGATGCTCGAGCGACAGCCCGGATACGCAATGGCATACCTCGGGCTGGCTGACACGTACACCAGGATGGGGAATTTCGAGGAGGCAATCGATTGTGCCGAGAAGGCGGTTGAGCTTGGGGGGCGGGCAGTTGCTATGGTTGCAATCCTGGCGTTCATCTATGCCCTCGGCGGCGAGGAGGTCAAGGCCCGAAAAATCCTCGCCGAACTCCAGGGCAGGTCACGCGAGAGTTGGGTATCGTCGTTCTGGGTTGCCTGCGTGCTTGCGTCACTTGGCGAGACCGACCCTGCGTTCGATGCCTTGGAGCGCGCACGGGAGGAGCGCGACGGCGGCCTGCTCTTTTTGACGGTCTTGCCCGGCCGCCTGGGCCTGCATGGACATCCGCGCTTTGCTGAATTGGCAAGAAGCATCGGGCTCGGGCATCTGTTGCCGATTCAGAATCCGACCTAGCAGTGCTCGACACCTCTTCCTCACTGACTCGCAACGCGCGGATTGCGCTGGTTGTGATCCTCGCGGCCTACGGGTTCTTCATACTCCGCGACCCGGGCACCTTCCGCCTCATCGACAATGTGGATCTCGCGATCCACGAAGCAGGACATTTGGTCTTCGGACCGTTTGGGGAGTTCATCGGGTTCCTCGGTGGGACACTGATGCAGCTGATCGTACCGCTGACATTTCTAGGATACTTCCTCCACCGCAAGGATTTGTACGCGGCGTCCGTACTGCTATGGTGGGTCGGACAGAACCTCTGGAACATCTCCGTCTACATCAAGGATGCACGTAGCATGGACTTGCCTCTTGTTGGTGGCGGAGTGCACGACTGGAGAGTTATCCTGGGTGAAACAGGACTTCTCCCGCGCGATCAGGAAATCGGGCAACTGGTGTATTCGGTTGGAGTGTTGTGCTACTTGATGGCGGTGGGAGGGGGGATCGTGACTGCGCTGACCACACGTTCGGCGGAGGAGACTCCGTGACGAGCAACTCGAACCCGTGGATCCAAGCCGCGGCGATTGCCGCGAAAACTCCCGAGTCGCGCAACAGGTATGTCGATTTTCTGCGAGCGGTGTCGATCTGTGCGGTCGTCTGCGGACACTGGCTCATTGCGGCCCCTCACGCAGTAGGCGGAGAAGTCACCCTCCAAAACATGCTGGAGTATCAGCCCGCGACTCAATGGCTCACGTGGCTGTTCCAGGTCATGCCCGTTTTCTTCATAGTCGGCGGCTATTCGAACGCCGTCTCTTGGAGTGCAGCATTGCGCGACGGCAAGTCGTATGGTGAATGGCTGCGAAGTCGTTTGCAGCGGCTCATTGGGCCAATGCTGCCCTTGCTTGTCGTCTGGATCGTGCTCGGTGCTGTAGGCAACCAGATGGGTGTCAGCGTCGAGATGGTCAAAGTGGCCTCGCAGATGGCGCTGATACCAATCTGGTTTCTCGCCGTCTACGTGATGGTGGCAGTCATCGTTCCAATTACGTACGCCGCCTGGCAGCGGTTCGGTATTTGGTCATTCGTTGCCCTGGCGGCAGCGGTCGTGCTCGACGATACACTTTATTTCGCTGCCGACTTGCGAGTGGTCGGCTGGTTCAACTACGGCTTCATTTGGCTGGCGGTACACCAGTTCGGATACGCCTGGCGCGATGGTCAGATTTCGGGGCCAGCCAAGGCGCTACCGTGGGCGCTAGGCGGTCTGGCCGTGCTCGTCGGACTCGTCAATCTTGGGCCACACCCAATCAGCATGGTGAGTGTTCCGGGTGAGGACGTAAGCAACTCCTTGCCGCCTAAACTTCCGCTGCTTGCTCTGGGGATTGCTCAGGGTGGACTGCTGCTCTCGATAGAGGGGCCGCTCAGGCGTTGGCTCGCTCGCGCAGTGCCATGGACGGCCACCGTGCTCGTGAACGGGATGATAATGACGGTGTTCCTTTGGCACCTCACGGCGTCCACGTTGACGATCGGCGTGGCCATGTTGCTGAACGGAGTGGGACTGACGGCCGAACCGGGCAGTGGACTCTGGTGGCTAGTACGACCGGTCTGGTTCCTGATCTATATAGTGGTGCTCGCCGTTTTTTCGCTGGCCTTCGGGCGGTTCGAACGTGGCGGTGGGCAAGTCGCCGGGGTGGCGGCGTGGCGGTCGATCGTTGGAGCGATGCTCGTGTGTGGAGGTCTCTCGCTCATTGCGTTGAATGGAATCGGTGGAGATGGATTCCTCGGGCTCCGGATATGGGTGCTGGTGTTGCCGTTTGCGGGGGCGTTGGTGGCGAATATCAACCCGCTGAAACGGGCGGGTTGAGTGTCGCGAATCCTTTCTTAGCCGCCGTACGTAGTGATTTCCGCAGTCAGTAATTATCAGCAGGTTCAGTTTGAAACTCCGTGGAAGGCTGGTTCGACCATGGCAATTCGACATGCATTCGTCATAGCCGCTCCTATCGCACTCGTCGCGGTGGCTATTGGGCTGGTATCACAGAAGCGTGCGCACAGCGACGTTCATATCACCGTTAGGCACGCCGCACCAAGGGCTCCCGCAGCTGTTCCAGCGCCGCCTGCGGTGGACGGTGCGTTCGTGTCTCTGACGCAGATTCGTGATGACGAGGTAGCCTCAAAAGGTTTCACGCTCTCAAAGCCGGTGGACGTCCGCATCTATGCTGTCGGCGAAGGCACCGGTAACGAAATGCACGACTTTGGCGTGATCATCAATGCCTCCACTCGCGAACCCGTTTGGCGGATGAGGTACCGGGACACTGAGCGTGCAGGGGGTGCCACGAAGAATCGGATGGTGAACGAAGTAATCACGCTCGATCCGGGCAGCTACATCGTCTATTACATGACTGACGATTCCCATTCCTGGGATGACTGGAATGTGTCCCCGCCGAGGCACGAGGACGCTTGGGGGATCACGTTGATTTCAGAAGGCGGGACCATGGATAGCGACATCATCAGCGAATACGATGATGCAGCAGATCCCGCGATCATCGCGCAACTGACAGCAGTCCGCGACGATGCCGATCGAAGCCAACGCTTTGCGCTCGAAGATGAAACAGAAATCCGCGTCTATGCTCTCGGTGAAGGCGAGAGTGGAGATATGTATGACTACGCGTGGATCGAGGACGCCGAGAGTGGACGTGGTTTGTGGGAGATGACGTACAGGGTCACCGAACACGCGGGTGGGGCACAGAAGAACCGCCTGTACAACGGCAATATCACGCTTCCGGCCGGTGAGTACCTGCTTCGCTACGAAGCCGACGACTCTCACTCTTTCGAGAGCTGGAACGTGGCGCCACCAAACGATCCGTTCAGCTACGGAGTGACTCTGTTCCGGGTCAGCAACTGAGGGGGATTAGACGGCACGAGCCGTTTCAACACACAGTTAATATCAAAGGGCCGCTTCAAAGAGCGGCCCTTCTGAGTTTTCAGAGTCCTTGTGAGACGTTGGTTTTCCGGATTCAATGCCGCCCATGCCGCATCAATCCACTCCCACCTCTCGCTCCCCTCCCGCTTCTCCCCTCAATTCGATGCCCGCATCGAGATGATATCCGGCAGCCCGAGTTCGCTGAGCATTCGCTGAAGCGCCGGCGCATCAGTCTGCAAGAGCAGCGTGAACAGCTCGCGGGCCTCCTCGAGTCGCTGCCGCAGTATCGCATGTACTTCGACCTGCTGCGTCGTTGGAGAAAAGTCCGATCCATTGGCGCCGATATCGCTGGCGAGTGCGCTCATTCGTCCATACAACTTCATCCGTGCGCGGAATGCATCTTCGCGAGCGCCGGTCAAATTGACGTCATAGAGGCGACTCTCCACCGAGATCGCCTGCTGTTCGAGAGCTTCCGTAGCCTCGACAACGGCGGCCGCGCTCGTGTCAGCTCGGTACCGCTCCTGCACACCGTCGAGTTGATACCTGAGCCACTCGATGTCGTTGATCATGTCGACGATCTCATTCAGCTCATCCCGCATTTCGAGTGACATTGCTACCTGGGCTCGGATATCGGCCGCGGTGCCTGCCGAGTGCGGATCCTTCAGGATTGCGAGTTGTTGGGTGAATTCTCGGTCGCCGACGGTGAGTCGAACCGTATAATTGCCAGGCGGTACCAGTGGACCGCGTTGTCCTCCGTTCAGATCGAGATCCCAGCTATAGAGTATCCGCCAACCTTCGTCATTGAACTTGACATGGTCTTTGCCTGGGGGCTGCGAACGGAGTCTGGCGCGTCGAGTATCTTCGTACCGAAGGTTCCACCACACCCTGTTGATACCAGGTGCTTTCGGCGCGTTCAACGTCCTGATCACGGCGCCGTCGCCATCCAGGATCTCGATCTTGGATTCCTCCTCGATATTGCCTTGTGTCCAGTAGTTTATGCTCGCGCCGTACGGCGGGTTTCTGCCCGCGTTCAAACCGTTGGATTCTGTTCGAACAACCGATACCGGCTGGAACCTGTACGCGTCTCTTGGCGGGAACAGAAACACATCCGACTCCAACACTTCAGGTGTCATGTTCCTGAGCGGCGTGATGTCATCGAGGATGTAGAACCCGCGCCCGTATGTTCCGACCACCAGGTCGCTGAAGTGATCCTGGACGACCACCCCGTATGCAGGGGCCGGCGGTATCCCCGATGTGAGCTTCGTCCAGTGATCGCCATCGTCCAGGGTCACGTACACGGCGTTGTCCACGCCGAGGTAGAGCATACCGGGGCGAACCGGATCCTCGTGTACTTCATGCACGAAACTCAGCATGGACTTTGGAATTCCGTCGCTGATCCGCTCGAAGCGATCTCCGTATTCGGTGGCCTTGTAGACGTATGGGCTGAAGTCACCCATCTGGTGCATGTCGACCGTCAGGTAAGCCGTGCCTGCTTCAAAACGCGACGACGCGATGTTGGCGATAGTTCCCCAGGTTGGGAGGTCGCGGATGTTGTCGGTCACGTTGTTCCATGTCGTTCCGCCATCGCGAGTGATTTGTACCTGACCGTCGTTCGTACCGACCCAGATCACACCCTCCTCGACCGGCGACTCGTTGATCGAAAAGATCAGCGATCCGTCGTAGGTCATCAGGTTGTCGGTGGCGACTCCACCCGAACTCTGTTGGTGGTCTTTGAGGTTCAGGGTCAGGTCGGGACTGATGTCAAACCAGCTGTGTCCGCCGTCCGTCGTGACGGAGACGTACTGGCTGCCCACGTACACCCGATTGTGGTCGTGGGGGGAAATCTGGAAAGCGAAGTTCCAATGCCAGCGATATTTCATTTCCGCCGGAGGCCAGCCGTACCCGGCTTCCGGCCAGCGGCGCACGTTTCTAACCTGTCCGGTTCGCCCGTCCCACCGCTCGAGGCCGCCGTCATAACAGCCGGACCAGACGATGTTGTTGTCTTCTGGGTCTGGAGTTGCGAATCCGCTTTCACATCCACCCACTGAGATCCAGAGGCCCAGGGGTATTCCGTTGCTCCTAGAGTTGCTCGGCCCGCGGTACGAGTATCCGTCCTGCCGGTTTCCGTAGACGTTGTAGGGGATCTGATTGTCTACCGCCACGTGGTACATCTGGGCGATCGGCGGCACAACCTGCTGGACGGTTCGGCCCCGGTTCATGGTCAACGCAGCTCCACCGTCATGAGCAACCATGTACCGATCGGGATTCAGTGGATCGATCCACATGTCGTGGTTGTCGAACCCGCCGCGCGGTGGGCGTTCCATGAGTGAATACCCGCCATCAATCGACATGCTGAAGCGAACGCAGATGAAGTAGATGTGGTCCTCATTGTCGGGAGCGACAGCGATGCGCGTGTAGTAGGGCGCCCGCTCGGCCATGGTGTGATTCTGATTCACCAACCGCCAAGTACGGCCACCGTTGTCCGTGCGGTATAGGCCCGGCGAAGCATCCTCGACAAGGACGTACACACGATCTGGATTGCTCTGCGCCACCGCCACAGCGGTTTTGCCAATCGGATGATCGGGCAAGCCGCCGGCGAGCCTGTTCCAGGTCGCACCTCCATCGGTGGACTTGTACACGCCGCTACCCAAACCGCCGCTGTTCAGGCCCCAGGTGTTGATGTAAACCTCCCAGGTCGTGGCGTAGAGGATCCTCGGATTGGTGGGGTCGATCGCGAGATCGCTGCAGCCGGTGTTCTCGTTCACAAACAGAACGTGTTCCCAGGTCAAACCCCCGTCAGTCGTGCGAAATACGCCCCGGTCTTTTTGAGGGCCGTGAGTGTGGCCTAGGGCACAAGCGAACGCGACGTCTGGGTCCCGTGGATCCACTACCATGCGCCCGATCCGACCGGTCAAACCCAATCCGACGTTCCTCCATGTTCGCCCGGCGTCGGTTGATCTGTAGACACCGTCACCCACGGAATGCGCTGGTCGGATTACGAATGTTTCTCCAGTTCCAACCCAGATCACATTTGGGTCAGAGGGAGCAATCGCGATTGAACCAATCGAAGAGACGGCTTGATCATCGAAGATAGGGCGCCAAGTTGTGCCGCCATCGGTCGTCTTCCAGAGGCCACCTGAAGCAGCCCCGATGTAACTCACCATCGGATCGCCGGGAACACCGGCAACCGCGATGGCTCTGTTTCCGTCCGGGCCGATGAATCGGTAACGGAGCTGGTTGAGATGTTCAGGATTCAGCTGCTGAGCAGCGAGCTGAGATGTGATGGCCATGGCTGCGAACAGGGAGATGGCGAGCGAGTAAACGATGATCATGCGTGTAGTGTTGACACTGCGACTCGTACTAAACACAACGGACGCTCCTGTGAGGTGTGGCGGCAATGTAAGGAGATGGCCCAGTGATGGGGAGGGGAGTGGGAGCGGACAAGATCACGGTTCCCCGCTTCCACCGTTTCTTGGTACGTTGCACGACAGAAGAACGACATCAGGAGCAAACAATGGGTTACCGCAGATTGATCGACCGCGATGGAGAGGCTTGGGACATCAAAGACCACTCAGATTCGGCGTGGCGTTTTGAGCCCGTCGGGGGCAACCCGGCTGATCCGGTCGATGCGCAGGCACCGGGCTACCAGAAGGATCCGTTCGAGCTGAGCCAGGAAGAGTTGCAGCAGATGCTCGACGAAGGACAGCGCCAGGGCGGGGCGGGTCAGAGGCCCAAGAAGAAGTCTCCGTTCCTTGACGATTAATGCTTTGACCGAGGCATTGTTGCCTTGGCGTCAAGGCTTGCAGAAGCGGCAGAGATGACAGGCTGCAGTCCTGCACCTCTGCCTCCGCCCCCCGCCCCTTGAATCTTCCCGTACTCCCCTACAGCCTACAACATCGCAAAAGCTGTTCGATCCAGCACTAACCGCTGCCGAGGGATGTCACCATGCGTTCATTCGCTAGTACGATCACGTCGTTTCTTTTTCTGATTGCTCTGGCGATGGCCTTCCATGTTCCTGCCACCTCAGCGCAGCAACAAGGAACCATAGGCTTCTATCGCTATCCGGCCCTTCACGGCGACACCATCGTTTTCGCCGCCGAGGGGGACCTGTGGAAGGTGTCCGCGGTTGGCGGGGTTGCCAGAAGGCTAACCACGCACCACTCCGAGGAGACAGATCCAGTCATCTCACCGGACGGTCAAACGCTGGCGTTCACCGCTCGATATGAAGGGCCGGCAGAGCTGTACACGATGCCGCTCGCGGGAGGTGTGCCCGTTCGTCGCACCTATGAGGCTGACGCGTCGGTGGCAACCACTTGGACGCCGGACGGGCAACTCGTGTACGCAACACGGCAGTACAACGCTCGTCCACTGGCGGGACTCGTGAAACTCAATCTGGAGGACGGAACGCGGTCGCCAATCCCTCTCATGCCGGCCAGTGAAGGAGCATACAACGGGGCTGGCACCGCGCTCTACTTCGCACGCCCTGGGTTTCACAACAACGTCACGAAGCGCTACGTGGGTGGCACGGCACGGGATGTCTGGAAGTTCGAAGACGGCGCAGAGGAGGCCGTTGAACTCACCGGCGACTATGACGGAGAAAGCCACTCGCCGATGTGGTGGAATGGTCGCGTGTATTTCGTTACGGACCGCGACGGCACCATGAATATCTGGTCGATGGACGAGAATGGTGGTGATGTCCTTCAGCACACCCGCCACAGCGGGTGGGACGTGAAGGATCCGTCGCTGTCAATGGGGCGGATCGTCTATCATCTGGCGGCCGACCTCTGGATCTATGACATCGCGAGCGACGAGAGCAGCCTCGTGCCGATAACGCTTGCATCGGATCTCGACCAGCTCCGTGAAAAGTGGGTCACCAACCCTATGCAGTACCTCACGTCAGCACACATTCACCCCAAAGGCGAGAGCGTTGTATTGACATCACGCGGTCGCGTTTTCGTGGCGCCTGCCGGAGCAGGACGGCTGGTGCGAGCCTCGCGAAAGGACAGCGTGCGTTTCCGTGACGTGGTATTCATGCCGGATGGAGAGACGCTCGTCGGCCTAACCGACGAAACAGGGGAACTCGAATTCGCGAGGATTCCGGCGAATGGCGTTGGCACGGATCAGCGCATCACGAATGACGGGACGGTTCTTCGATATCAAGGCACTCCGTCACCTGACGGGCGATGGATCGCGTACTACGACCACCATGCCGATCTCTGGGTGATGAACGCCGAGACCGGTGAGCAGCGTAGAATCTCCGAGAACAGGCAAGGCATCGGTGACATGGCCTGGTCGCCCGATAGTCGTTGGCTCGCCTATACCATGACCGCGCTCAACACGTTCCGGCAGATCAAGCTGTACAACGTGGAGGACCAGACGACCACGCAGCTTACGAGCGACCGCGTCAATAGCTTTGACGCAGCTTGGGGTACGGACGGAGAGTTCATCTACTTCCTGTCGGATCGCAATCTCCGATCGTTGGTCGGAAGCCCCTGGGGTACACGTCAGCCGGAGCCGTACTTCGACAAAGCCATCGAGATCTTCCACGTATCGCTCAGGAAGGGATTGCGCTCTCCGTTCAGACCGGATGATGAGCTTACCAGTTCGGACACCGCGGAGAATGGCAACGACCGAAATGGGGCCGACCATTCTCAAGATGACGACGACGTCGCACCGATCCAGATCGAACTAGACGGTCTAGAGAGTCGAGTGAAGCAGGTTCCGATTCCGTCAGGCAACTACAGCTCGTTGGACGTCAACGAAGATGCTTTGTTCTTTCGGGCGAGGGGGTCTGGACAGGGCGCGAACACGCACCTGATGGCTGTAGAGATCGACAATGAGGACGTCGAATCGAAGACTGTGGTTGAAGACATCGGCTCCTTCGAGATGTCGCTCGATGGCAAGAAGCTTCTGGTGCGAAAGGGGAACAACCTCTACGTCACCAACGCGCGGCCGTCGAAGGTGAGTGAGCTGAATGACTCTCGCATCGACCTGGGCGGATGGACCTTCTCGATCGACGTACGTGATGACTGGCGGCAGATATTCGTCGACGCCTGGCGGTTGGAGAGGGATTACTTCTACGATCCCGATATGCACGGGGTCGACTGGGAGGGAGCGCTCGAAAAGTACATGCCGCTCGTCGACCGCGTGACCACACGCGATGAGCTTTCGGATCTCATTGGTAGAATCGTCGGCGAGCTATCCGCTCTCCACACGAGCGTGCGCGGCGGCGATCTGCGCCGAGGCCAAGAGAACGTCAGCGTCGCGACTCTGGGTGCGCGCATGTTCCGCAACCCGGATCAAGGTGGGTACCGCATCGACTACATCTACCAGTCGGACCCGGACTACCCCGATGAATTGGCCCCGCTGGCTGATCCCGACCTGGATGTTCATGCCGGTGACGTGATCGAGGCGGTGAATGGCGTCGCAACTCTGGACGTATCGGATATCGGCGCTCTTCTTCGGAACCAGCAGGGACGCCAAGTACTCCTCACGGTTCGCTCAGGCGGGGGCGGTTCGGTCAGTGCCGGTGAGTCTCGCGACGTGATAGTGGTGCCAACGACCAACGAGTCGAATTTGAGGTACAGCGATTGGGAATACTCCCGACGTCAAGTTGTTGAAGAAAGGGGCGAGGGTACGATTGGCTATGTCCACCTCCGCGCCATGGGTGGTGGCAACATCACCGAGTGGTATAGACAGTTCTATCCTGTATTCAACCGCCAAGGGCTAATCATCGACGTCCGCAACAACTACGGCGGCAATATCGACAGCTTCATCCTCGAGAAACTCATGCGTCAGGTATGGATGTATTGGAAGGATAATGTGGGCAATCCTTCCTGGAACATGCAGTATGCGTTCCGGGGCCACATG
>JBDGYW010000151.1:0-11524 GCA_039588935.1 Gemmatimonadota bacterium
GGTCAGACCATGCGCGGTGTGCGGCAATCTGACGGAGGCTAGCCCGTGTTCGATCTGCGATGACCCGCGACGGGATTCGGGTGTAGTGTGTGTTGTGGAGGAGGCTTCTGATATCGGCGCGATCGAACGCACAGGTGAGTATGATGGACTCTACCACGTGCTCGGTGGACATCTTTCGCCTCTCGATGGCATCGGTCCGGATGAGCTGAGTATCGAGAGCCTGCGAAGCCGACTTGCTAACGGCAGTAACGTTCGGGAAGTGATTCTCGCCACGAACCCGTCGATGGAGGGCGAGGTGACTGCAACATACGTGAGGCGGATGCTGGACGAAACGAACCTGCGTGTAACGCGGATCGCACTGGGATTGCCGGTTGGAGGTGACCTGGAATATGCCGACGGTGTTACGATTGCGCAGGCACTTGTTGCACGACGGGAGATGCGGCTCTGATGTTTCCGAAAGTTAAGGCACTGTTGATCGGCCTTGGTGTGGGAGCGGCGGTCGGGGTGGTGTTTGCGCAGCAATCAATCGATCGCCACCGTCGCGACTTGTTCAGTGATCGGCCTCTGAGGCGACTATCTGCGCTCGGGTATTTGAACAGCAGTCCGAGCGTCGATGCGGTCCATCTTTTGCATGACTATTTGACCTGGGAAACGCATCCAGTGCTGCGACGACGAGCAAAGGCGGTCGTGCGGCGGATGGAAGCGAGACTCGGGTAACGCGAGGAGCCAATGCCTGGTGCGGCCACCTGGTCACTCGACGAAGCAGACTATCAACGTATCTCTAGTCATCTCAACGACTTGCTGAAAGAGTCGAACGCCCGGTGTGCGCTACTCGTGGATCGCGCCGGCCAACTGCTCGCGTCGGTTGGCGAGAAGATGTCGTTCGACCCTACTGCGTTCGCATCCCTGACAGCAGCAGATTTCAGCGCCAATGACCAGCTAGCGAAGATGCTGGGTGAACCCGAGTTTGCATCTCTATTCCATCAGGGTGAGAAGGAGTCGATGTAACGGTTGGTATGGTGAGGTTGCGTGTGAAACAGACGGTAAACGATCTAGCGGCGATCTTCGACGAGATGTTTAATCGGACCGAGTCCGATGCGGGGGAGGCCAAAGAAGGTGGCCTGCTGGAGGGAGCGGATGACGAAATCGACAGACTCTTTGGGGATTGAGGGGAGGCGCGATAGACAATGTCGATGATCAATTACGCTTCCCGAGAGATCAACTGCAAACTCGTTTACTACGGTCCGGGTCTCGGTGGGAAGACAACGAACCTCGAACTCATATACGGAAAGGTCGCTCCGGATACACGTGGCAAAATGGTGTCTCTCGCCACGGAAACAGAGCGCACGCTGTTCTTTGATTTTCTCCCAGTTGACCTTGGAACGATTCGCGGTTTCAAGACCAGGTTCCACTTGTATACCGTACCAGGCCAGGTGTACTACAACGCATCCCGAAAGCTGATACTAAAGGGAGTGGACGGGGTTGTCTTTGTTGCGGACAGCCAGATCGAACGCAGTGAGGCCAACATCGAATCGATGCAAAACCTCTACGACAACATGGCCGAATACGGGTACGATCTGACCAGCATCCCGTTCGTGGTTCAGTACAACAAGCGCGACCTGCCCAATGCCGCACCGATACCGCAGCTCCAAGAGCAGCTGAACCCGGGTTGGCCGGTTGACGATCCAGCGAGACAGAAGGAGGCTCCGGATCCCTATCATCCGGGGGAGAAGCTAATCCAGCAGATCGACGGTGAGTGGATCGAACGCGCTCCGTATTTCGAATCAGTCGCTGTGACTGGTGACGGAGTATTCGAGACTCTGAAAGCACTGGCAAAAGTCGTTCTCAAAACGCTCAGTTAAAGCAGGTAGGGCGATGATCTGGACGCTGGCAAACATCATCACTGTCTCTCGTATCGCGCTCTGTCCCGTCATAGCTCTGCTCCCTTTCATCAGAGGTTACGTTCCGAAACTCATCGCGTTCGTGGTGTTCTTGATTGCGGCGTTCAGTGACCTATTTGACGGTCGCCTCGCCCGCGAACGGAATGAGATCACCGAGATCGGGAAGCTTCTCGACCCCCTGGCTGACAAGCTGCTTCTGTTTTCAACCTTGGTGCCTATTTACTGGATTACTACCTATAGGATCGTGCAGTACGAGATCCCGTGGTGGGGTAACGTGCCGCTGTGGGTTGCTCTAGTGCTGCTTGGCCGTGAGCTACTGATGACTGTTTTCCGGCAGGTGGCGAAACGTCGTGGAGTGATTATCGCGGCGATGGGAGCCGGAAAACTGAAGACCGTCGTCCAGGACATTTTCATTGGCGCCATGATTGCGTGGTTTGCCTGGAAAGATCTCACTGCTGAGTACGGTTGGCAGTCAGGTTGGTTCGGTGCTTTCTGGGAGCAGTTCCACGGCACCGTGATCGCAGTCGGACTCGCCGCGACGGTCTTGGTAACAGTCTACTCCCTTGGTGTGTATTTCTACAAATACCGCAGACTCTTGCAGGATGTTGCCTCAGCAGCATACGGCGATGGATCTTGAAGTAGTCACTGTTGGTACGGAACTGCTGCTCGGCTTCACACTCGATGGAAACACCGCTGTCATAGGTCGTCTACTTTCCGAGATCGGGTGTAATGTCGTTCGCTGTACATCGGTTCCAGATGACGAAACGGCCATTCGAGACGCGGTCTCGGGTGGCTTGTCTCGCGTTGGGACCGTGGTAGTTACAGGTGGCCTTGGCCCTACTTCTGACGACGTTACCAAGAAGGCGGTCTCCGGTATCTTCGATGCTCCGCTAGAGCTAGATACGGGGTATCTCGAGAAGCTGGAGGTGCGGTTCGCAAGGCTCGGGAGAGGCCCAATGCCCAGCTCGAACCGAAGCCAGGCGGAAATCCCAAGGGGCGCTACTACTCTGACCAACGCCTGCGGCACCGCTCCCGGACTGTGGCTGGACGGAGTACCGGGTACGGTCATAATGCTTCCTGGAGTCCCCTTGGAGATGCGAAGCCTGATGGAGACCGAGGTCGTACCCCGGCTGCGGCGCGTGATGTTGTCTGGGCACGGGAAGGAGTCCGTAACCAAATCACGCACCCTCAGAACCACCGGCGTCTCAGAATCCCGACTTGCTGAAGATCTTGGTGATGTGGAGCGTTGTCTCGGGGACGTAACTCTCTCGTACCTGCCCGGCGTGGAAGGCGTGGACCTCAGGCTCACGATCAGGAATGTGTCGGACGCAGAGGCCACACGAGCATTGGAACATGCACAGGAGATCGTGTCCCCCAAGCTGGCCGCTAGGCTCTATGGCACCGACTCCATCACTCTCGCCGAAGTGTTGATTCAGTGGCTACGCGACGCACAGATGAGCCTCGCGGTAGCTGAGTCGTGTACCGGTGGATTGATTGGGACCCGGCTCACATCGGTGCCAGGGGCATCTGACGTGTTTTCCGGTGGCATTATCTGTTATGGAAATGCGTCCAAGATCCGCGACCTAGGGGTGCCCAGCTCCATGTTGGCGGAGTCAGGTGCTGTTAGTGAACCGGTCGCTCGGGCGATGGTTGAAGGGATTTGCGAGAGATTCCAGGTTGAGGTAGGCGTAGCAGTGACTGGCGTCGCCGGCCCCGAAGGCGGGAGCGATGAAAAGCCAGTAGGCACGGTCTGGCTGGCTGCTAAAGCAGGCTCTAGTGCACGAGCCGTGAAGCAGTGGTTCCCGGGGAAACGAAGAGAGGTTCAAGAGCGTAGTGCACAGGGTGCTCTGGATCTCGTGAGGAAGCTGCTAGATGCCAACTGAGCCACATGCGCAGCACAGGGTGCCTCAACATGCCATTCCGGCAGGCTTGGATGGTGCGTTCTTTGCTGCCAGTGTATAGTTCGAGCGAAAGATGTCTAGGCGATTCAATCACTGATGAATACAGAGGGAACCGGACATTCGAATGAGGAAGCGCAAGCAGCATCTGGAAGAAAAGAATGAGGAAACTGTAGAGGCCAAAGATCTGCTGGAAGCGGAGTTGCAGGAGGATGAGTCGCAGGCTCAGGACGAGTCTCTCCAAGACGTCGAAGAGTCTGCAGCCGAATCGGACGACGACGGGCATCTTGCACTCGTTGAAACCAGTGAGGCGGCGATACAGCGCCTAACCGCAGAAGTTGAGGAGCAAAAGGAGCGATGTCTCCGTCTGGCTGCAGAGTTCGACAACTTCCGCAAACGCGTGGAGAGACAACGGACCGAGAACCGGCAAAACGCGCGATCCGAGGTAGTCCGCTCGATACTCGAGACGCTGGACAACCTCTCCAGAGTGACCGCTCTGGATGGTACCGATGCAAGCGCGAATGATGTGATCGCTGGAGTTCAGATGGTGGAACGAGGGCTCATGAGAGAACTCGAGAGTGCGGGGCTCACCAAGGTGGGAAACGTGGATGATCTGTTCGACCCCAACGATCACGAAGCGGTTTCTACGGCGGCAGCGCCATGTGATGAGAAGGTCGACCTCGTCGCTGCGGTGTTCCAGGTTGGCTATCGCTTCGGAAGCACCCTCCTGCGTCCCGCCCGCGTACAAGTCTATGTGGCTCCAATGGTGGACGAGGACGCTGGGGAATAACGCATGACCCAGGGCAAAGACTACTACCAGATTCTCGGCGTCTCAGACAAGGCATCACCAGACGACATCAAGAAGGCCTACCGGCGCCTGGCCAAGAAGTTTCACCCGGACGCAAATCCCAACGACAAGGCGGCAGCGGAACGCTTCAAGGAGATCTCCGAGGCGCAGTCGATCCTGAGCGATGCTGATCAGCGCAAGCAATATGATATGATGCGGAAGTTCGGGTCGTTCGCAGGAGGTCCGAAAACCTGGGCGGGGCGAGGACCCCGTGGTCAGTCCACCCGCGCTGAGGACTTCGATTTCAGTGGCATGGGGGGCGGTTTTTCTGGCCTGGGTGACATCTTCTCGTCAATATTCGGCAAGGGGAAGCGATCTGGTGAGGTAGAACCGATTGAGAAAGTCGTCGAGATTTCCTTCAAGCAGGCGGCTCTAGGCGGCAAGGTGCCCATCGCGATTCCCGTGACTGAAGTATGTCCCCAGTGCGGCGGCTCGGGCGCTGCCCCAGGTGCCAAGGTGTCGACTTGTGAGGAATGTGGTGGGCGTGGCCAGGTGACCTTCGGACAGGGCAGCTTTTCAGTGCCTCGGCCTTGTCCGGCCTGTCGGGGCCGCGGCAAGACGGCGACTAAGCCTTGCGGTACCTGCTCTGAGACCGGTGAGGTTTCAGTCCAGAAGAAAGTCCTCGTTACGGTGGCACCTGGGACTGATTCTGGGCACAAGGTTCGTCTCAAGGGACAAGGCCAGCGCAACCCAACGGGTGGCCGTGCAGGTGATCTCGTCGTGACGTTCCAAGTGAAGTCTGACAGGTTTTTCAGACGCGATGGCCTCAATATCCACTGCTCGATTCCGCTCAACCTCGCGCAAGCTGCGCTGGGAACCAAACTGCAGGTGCGAACGATTCATGGAAGCAAGGTGGTGCTGAGGATTCCCCCCGGTACTCAACCTGGGCGCAAGCTGCGCATCAAGGGGCAGGGTGTGGAACGAAATGGCCGCAGAGGCGATCAGTTCGTGGAGATCCTGGTGGACATTCCCAAGGACCTCACGCCGGAGCAGGAGAAGATACTCAGGGAGTTTGCCACGGCCACAGACCTGAAGTACTGAGCCTGGCTAAGATTCACCCACCCAGTTCGACGCTGAATCCGGATAGATCTCACCCATCCGCCCCACAACAAACGTCGCAGATGGTCCTTCACGTGACCACCTGATGACCTCGCCTGTGGTTGGAGAGAACCCAAACACGATGAAACTACGTTCGGTTTCTTGGCCGGCCAACAGGTGGGTACGGCCATCAACATCGACCGCCAGGTCAATGGCGTATATCGCATCGTCCCACGGCCACTCAATTCTCCAGCGGATATTGCCCTGCCCGTTGTATAGAGTGACAGTGCGATCTGCGACAGCGTGGAGCACGCCGCCACGAGCCGCAACCACCAGGCCGGTCCGGGACCCCTTTTCTGCTAGCGCGAATGTCACCGCACTGTCGCCTTCAAGGGCGGCCAGGCGGCCATCGTTGGTTTCAACCACGATGCGGCCGTCAGGGAGAACTGCAAACTGGTGGGGTGCCGACGCTATCTCACCAAGATCTACGCGGTTGGTGACATTTCCATCGGAATCGAAAACGACTATCGACGGTCTGCCATCAACTACGTCTGAAACGTACCAGGAGCCATCCAGCCACTGAGTCTGAACCGGGCTAGAGAGTTCGTCCGCGCCTATGGTGTCCAACACACCCGTGTGACGATAGTGTAAGAGCACGCCCGGATGGCCAAGGGCAGTGATTGCGTATATCGAGTCGATGACAGGCGCGACGGCACGGCCGTCTACGAAGATCAACTCCGATTTCTCGAGGCGTGTCTGGCACGCGGCAAACGATGCCGCCGCCAGGGCAAGCAGGAGTGTCTGATATCTTTCCATGATGTCCAGCCGACTCCTTTGTGGTATCAAGAACGAGCCCTCATCTTTAGTGCTTCCCTGTACAGATCTGCCCATCCATTTTTTTATCGGTACCGTTCTGACGTCACTCTTACGAGGATGGCGTGACACTCGATACTCTGCAGGTCCAAGCGCATTGAACGAATTACCGACATCACGAAGATATTCGGCAGTGGCCCTGTTCTGCAATGTTCAGGATACCTATGGCACTCGGAGGGTCTGGAGATGGTGCAGCAGACAATAGAGCGATGCTGGGAGTACGATCTGACGGCTGAGTACGGTCATCGTGACCTTACGACAGAAGTAGAATCGCTGGTTGCGGAATCGGGAGTGCATACGGGCATAGCGGTCGTGCAAATGGTGGGCTCGACAGGCGGGGTTACTACGATAGAGTACGAAAGCGGTGCACTGGCGGACCTCAAACGTGCACTCGACGTGCTAGCCCCGGCAACAGGACACTATGAACACAACGCCCGGTGGGGTGACGGCAATGGCTTTTCACATCTCCGTTCCGCGGTACTCAAGACAGCCGTCTCGATCCCCATTGTGGGAGGCAAGTTGGCTCTGGGAACTTGGCAACAGATTGTTGCTCTCAACTTTGACAACAGATGTCGGTTGAGAAAGGTCATTGGAGTGGTGGTCGGGATTTGACTGCGGCGTACTGCCGGGCCTTCAGCGAGCCGGTTTCGTTTCCGTTCCGATGAACCGGTTTGCCGCCCAGCCAGTCAAGCCCACTATCAGCGACGCGAGAACCGCCGTCCCCAGCGTGTCAATGTGAAATGACGACATTAACCGACTGACGAGCAGCACCATGCATCCATTGATCACCAGGATGAAGAGCCCGAGCGTGAGAAAGGTGATCGGCAGCGTCAGAAAGAATACTACCGGGCGAACAACTGCGTTGACCAAGCCCAGCAGCAATGCGGCGGCAAGAAGAGCTGTTGTGGAATCGAACTGGACTCCACTCAGAACTTCGTCTGCGACCCAGAGGCCGAAAGCGGTGACGAGAACTCGTGCAATGAATGAGCGCATACCTGTGTCGCTCTACGCGCCGCTGGCTCCGCGGGTTTCAGTGCCCACAGCCCGCTCCGGGTCAACAATCTTTCCGCTTATTGAATGATGCCGCCTCCGAGGAGGCGTTCGCTTTCGTCATACAACACTCCTGACTGTCCGGGAGTGATTGCGCGAACCGCGCTGGACAAGTCCAGCACGAGCTGTCCGTTGCCGGAGTTACCGCGTTCTGCCACGCTGGCCTCCACCAGGCAACTACGATACCGCGTGCTCACTTGGCACCGATCTCCCACACCGAGCTGTCGAGCGAGCCAGTTCATCTCATCGAGGCGCAGGCGGTCGCCATACAATTCGGACTCCGTGCCGATGACTACTGCTCGATTCTCAGGCACGATAGTCGTGACATACATCGCTTCGGAGAAGCCGCCTGGCAGCCCGCGTCGCTGGCCGACCGTGAAACGGGCGTATCCGTTGTGCTCACCCATGATCTCACCGGTGGTGCTCACAAACGGACCGGGAGAAAGCGCAGGTGAATCACCTGCCAGGTGCTGTTCCAGCACGGCCGCGTAGTTGTCGTCAGGGGCAAAGCAGATCTCGACTGATTCCCGCTTCTCGGCGTTGTCAAAGCCAAACTGCCTTGCCATGTCGCGGGTCTCAGTCTTGGTGAATCGACCCAGTGGTAGCATAAGCCGGCTGAGTACGGCCGGGTTGACCGCCCACAGAAAATACGTCTGCTCCTTCTGGCGGTCCCGTCCTCGACGGAGCGCCCCGTCTTCCAGCATCGCGTAGTGTCCTGTCGCGATGTGTCGACAGTTCAGCTCATCGGCATAGGTGAGCAGATCCTTGAACTTGGTGTGTGAGTTGCAGCGCACGCACGGTATAGGAGTACGGCCTCGCTCGTACTCGGAAATGAAATGCTGGATTACGTCTCTCTCGAAACTGTAGGAGAGATCTAGCACGTAGTGTGGAATCCCCAGTTGCTCCGCTACCGCCGCAGCGTCGTGAATGGACTCCACTGAGCAGCAGGGCCTGCCCGGCATTTCGTCGTCATAGCAGAACAGTTTCATGGTGACGCCGATTACATCGTAGCCCTGGTCTACCAGTAGCGCGGCGGTTACAGAGCTGTCAACGCCGCCGGACATGGCTACGAGGACTCGTTCGTGCGTCATGCTAGGAAACTATGATAAGGGTGGACTGCGTGCCATTCGAGCGGTGGTGCAGAGAGGGGAGAGAAGCAGATCGCAAGGGCGAGCAAGATCCTAGATCGACAAGACTCCCATCGTTACGATGTCATCTATGCGGACCGTCTCATCTGTGAGGAACGGCTCGCCGTAGGACGTACGGATCAAGCTGCCATAGTGTCGATTCTGAGTTCGGATCAGGTCGAGAAGGCCTTGTCCGGTTGGATAGAGTTCACCCGCCGTGACCGCTCCGTCGAACTGTGATGAGTAACATGCGACTGCTTCGAGTTTCTGATCGAACTCTTCAGAGATGTCGCCGACGAATGTCGGCTTTACTGGATCCTCTCTGTACGCCATCGCATAGAGAACCTTCTCCACTTTGTGCACTGCGCCCTCTGCCGGGTACTTGGCTAACTTGCTCAAGAAACACGCGTCCCTTCCCAGCTCTGATGCTACACGATGGTCGGGGTGGCGACCGACGGGGAAGGGCAGTATCACGACGCGCGGTTGCAGGCGCCTCAGCAGGGAGATCACAACCCGACGGGCTTCGTCTGTGTTGTGGAGCCCGGCGTCCGGCAGTCCAGCGTTGATGCGTTGTGACACTCCCAATACTTCTGCCGCCTCTGCCGCCTCTGCCGCTCTCTTTTCCGGTGATCCACGCGTACCCATCTCACCTCTGGTGAGGTCCACGATGGCCGTTCGGTACCCGGCTCGGGCCGCTTTCGCGAGAGTGCCTCCGCATGTCAGTTCGGCGTCGTCGGGGTGAGCTGCTATAGCAAGGATATCGGCTTGTTGGTCGCTCATTCGTATCTCAGCGCCTCAACTGGATCCATCCGTGCCGCCTTAGCAGCAGGATAGATGCCGAAAAAGACGCCGGTCAGAATCGAAGCACTCAGAGCGGCAACTACTGACCAGAATGGCACCGACGCCGGGATCGGCGTCGTGAGCTCAATGATAATGCTTATCAGCCCGCCGGCAATCATTCCGATTGCTCCGCCGATGAAGGTAAGGGTCGCTGCCTCTACCAGAAACTGCCAGAGTATCTCTCTACGTCGTGCACCGATCGCTTTTCTCACTCCGATCTCTCGTGTGCGTTCAGTGACGGAGATCATCATTATTGCAACTACGCCAACCCCTCCGACCATAAGACCGATGCTGGACAGGACGAGCATCACGAGGAAGAACATGCCCGTCACTTTGTTCCAGTTCTCCAACGCCTTGTCCTGAGTTACAACGCCGAAATTATTGTCGTCACGCGGTCCCAAACCTCTCATGGAGCGCATCGCAGCTGTAACGTCCTCAGTGGCCTCATTGACGGCAACACCGGGTGCAGGCGATATGAAGAAGGTGAGGCCGAACCGCCACGTACGGACGTATTTCCGAAATGCGCCCTGTGGGACGGTTGCTGCTGGGCGGTTCCCCTGACCGAATATGTCGGGGGGAGGCTGATGGATTCCGATCACCCTAAACGGAACTCCGCCGATTTTGATGCGACGACCGAGCGGATCGCGGTGACCAAAGAGTTCGTCTGACATGCGCTCATTGATGACGGCCACTCGTGTGTTTGCGTCCGACTCCAGTCCCGTGAACGATCGGCCCGGATAGATGTCGCCGCCCATAACCGAAGGCCATCCGGCGCTGTTTCCTTGGATTGAGACAGAGCGGAGCGTGTGATTCTCGAATTCCACGTCCCTCGAGGTGCCCTCGTTCAGAACCACCAGTGCAATGGTGGGCAACTCACCCAATCTCTCGCCCTCGCGTACTGTTAGGGGCGGCGCGTATCGCCACTCATCATCGTCGAATACCACCCCCGTCTGAGGCGAGCGTTGAACAAAGAAAGTCCGAGGGCCGAGTTGCTCGAATATTTCCGCGACACCGCTGTTGATCCCGGAGATCATGGAACCGATGACCATGACCACCATGACGCCGATCGCGATACCGAGGATCGTGAGTGCCGCTCGGGCCTTGTTGGCCTGTAGCGAACTCAATGCAATGCCCACACCCTCGAACAGTTGCGTCATGGCATTCTCATTCGTGTCGCATCGCGTCAACGGGGTCCAGTCGGGCTGCACGACTGGCGGGATAAATCCCGGCGGTTACGCCAACTCCGGCGCCAAGTAATACTCCGACAACGATCGACCATGGCGCGACGGTGGCCGGCAGCGAAGTGGTAGCATCCACGATTCCAGCCAGACCCAATCCAGCTCCGATTCCGATCGCGGCACCCAACGTGGCAAGCGTTGTTGCCTCCACCAGGAATTGACGCAGGATGTCTTTTCGCCTGGCGCCCAACGACTTTCGAATTCCGATCTCGCGTGTTCGCTCAGCCACCGACATCAACATGATGTTCATAATCACGATACCGCCTACAACGAGCGACACGCTCACCAATCCGGGGAGTACGGCAAAGAGGATCCGGGTGATATTAGCCATGAAGTCGAGAACTTCCTTAGCCGACTCCACCGCGAAAGTATTGTCCTGGCTTGGCCTCAGGGTACGGCGGCTCCGCATCACCGCCTCAACCTCTGCCATAGCGGTTGCCATCGTCTCGGGCGACTGCGCCTTGACCAGGAGGATATCGACCACGCGTGGAGGGTTCACGAACCTCTTCACGGGCGACAAAGCTGGTGCCACGGCGAATTCATCCAGCGAGAAGCCGATGATTTCTCCCTGGCTCTCGACAACGCCGATCACACGATACGGTAGTCCTCTGATCTTGATCTCTCGTCCGATTGGATCTACGCCCTCGAAAAGGCCCTCAGCCACCTTGCTTCCCAAAACGACCACCGGTTGCCCGGTTCGCACCTCCTGTTG
>JBDGYW010000152.1:0-10748 GCA_039588935.1 Gemmatimonadota bacterium
GTTTGTCCGTTTGCACGACATAATAGTCGTACTCCGACTCCTCGAGCAGGGTCTTCCAAGGGGTGAACTTATCTACGTCATCTGAATTCAACCGGGTATAGAGTTTCTTGAACCTGCGTGCGTTAAAGGGCTCCTTGTCTGTACGCGCCGCGGCTGCTTTGGCTTTCATCAGAGTTTCAGAGCGCCCGAGATCTCGCGCGGCCTTTCGCTCGGCGAAGATGGCATTCCAGTCTTTTTCCTCGGACATGAGTTTAGTTCTCTTTGTGGAGGCGGCGAGCATTCTGGCATTGTGAACTTAACAAGGCTCGACGTGGAAGGTGTACAATGCCGTTTCGGCTCCCTGGGGATTTTGGCTCAGCCCGGAGCCGGGTTTTCAGGCCGCGAATCTTCGGGCGGAAACCTGGCCGGAATGGCCTTGGCCAGGTCTGCTGCCACGGAGCAGGAAATCGGGCCACTCGGTGGTCCTGTCAACCCAAGTGAACTCTCGTGCTGAAAGTGCGATCCAAAACGCAGAGAAACTGATCTGCCCCCAACGACGGTCACACGATCCTGTTCCGGGAGGTTCTCCTCAGCGGCCTGGTGGGTGTCACACGTACGGACTCGGGAATGTTCGGTGTGTCGGGAGCTGCCGACGAGACTCAGTTGCGGGAGAGGTTAGGAGGTTTCGCGAGCCTTCGTTGAGTGCAAGCGGCTCAGCACACTTACGCTCATATTGACAAGGCACTTGAGGAAATGGGGTAGGGCGTAACTCAACGGAGCGATCGAGCTTCCTGGTTTGAGGCCGCGTTGCCACGGCGCGTCTCGGCGCACTACGAGTGCCGCTAGCGACAAACCTCCTCACAGCGTTCCAGACGCAAACTGCGCATGAGGGCCGTGGCTCCATTCGCAGCCTGCACTCTGATAGGAGCTGCCCCCCCGCGTCTACTCTGATGTCAATTGCGTATTCTCGTCCTCCGGCTTCAGGGCCTCCATGCCGAGGCGTGCCAACTCGCGATTCACAGCCGCGAGATCCGTTGCCCACACCTCCGCCAGGCGATCGGTGTACCCGCGCAGCCTTTCGACCATTATCTGAAAGATCTCCTCCATATTGTTCCCGGGACGGCCGTCGCCACGCTCAGACATGGAGAGGAGGTTCGCGAGGCGGTTGTTCACCTTGATCGGGAAGTTGAGCGGGTCTTGATTGCTCTGGTTCCGCACCTGGTAGATGTTCGCTTCGACCTGCGAGACGTTCGTTTCCAGCAGTTCGGCGGCATCGGCCAGGCTCTCGTCGTCGGACTGCTCCAGTCGATTCTCGAGTTGAGCCTTCACCCGTCTGATCGCGATCACCGCCGAGTTGGCTTCGTTCACCTTGTCCCTGATCCGCCTCCCGAACTCGTACTGTGCCTGAAGATCCGCATCGGTGACGTCAGTGATCCATGGGTTACGGCGGACTTCGAGCAAGGTGCTCGTCGTGGTGCCATTGGTCATTAGACGCACCGTGTAAGTGCCGGGCGGCACGACGGGAGCCATTGTGCGCACTCCCCAGAGAATCATCCCGGGGAATGTCGCCGCCGGAGTTGTGCGCAGGTCCCATTGAAGCCGGTTCATGCCTGCCTGTGCGGGTAGGGAAGGTCCTGCCCAGCGATCGCGCTCCGTAGTCGAGTCGGCCGGCTCGAAGCTCCTCAGCACTTCGCCGCTCGTGTTCAAGATCTCGAGCTTTGCCACTTCGGGTGCCTCGGCGAGCCACCATGACAGCGTCGCGCCGTTGGCCGACCGGTATACGACTGGAGGTTCGAACAGGGTTGCCACCTCGGTCGTCATGCCCGGTGTCGCTTGTCGAATGGGTGCGATGTTGTCGAGCACCCAGAAGCCACGCCCGTGCGTCGTGATGACCAACTCGTTCGCTTCCACGATGAGGTCGACCACCGGAAGGTCGGGAAGCTTGGGGTTGAGTTCCTGCCAGCCGTCACCGTCGTCATAGGAGATGTAGACCCCATGCTGCGTTGCCGCGTACAACAGGCCCTCGCGGTTCGGGTCCTCCCGCACGGCGTGGACGTACGCGTCGGCTCGGATGCCGCCTACGATCTTGGTCCACGTCTGGCCGTAGTCACCGGTCTTCCAGATGTAGGGCGCGAAGTCGTCCAGCAACGGTCGCTTCGCGCAGACATAAGCGCGGCCGGCGTCGAACGCTGAGGCGTCGATCTGGCTCACCCGCCCGAAGTCGGGCATGTCTGTGGGCGTGACGTTGGTCCAATTGGCGCCGCCGTCACTCGTCACGTGCACCAGGCCGTCGTCCGATCCGGTCCAGATTACGTCGATGTCTACCTTGCCCGGCCCCACGGAGAAGATGGTTGCGTACACCTCAGGACCGTTCATGTCACCGGTTATCGGTCCACCGGAATGTCCCAATGTGCTCGGATCGGCGCGGGTGAGGTCGCCGCTCAACCTGTCCCATGTCTTACCTCCGTCCGTCGTCCGCCATAGCCGCTGCGAAGACACGTAGAGCGTGTTGGGGTCGATGGGCGAGAAGATGATCGGGAAGGTCCATTGCCACCGTTCTACGAGGTCATTGGCGGGCTCACCCGAGTAGAACCAGGGGTAAGGATTCACTTCTCGCGATGTCCCCAGGCGCCGGTTGAACTTGTCGAGGTAGCGGCCGTTATTGGTGCCGGAGTAGAAGACCTCAATGTCTTTTGGGTCGGGCGCTATATAGCCCGGCTCTCCTCCGCCGGCCCGATACGCCACGTCCATCGAACCCTCAGTGACTGAGCGCGGTTGCCTCCCGAAACCTCGTCCGCCGCCGCCGAAACCGAACCGGCTAGCATTCCACATGGATGGCAGGCAGAGAGTGCTGTTGTCTTGCTGCGACCCGCACACGTGGAAGGGAATGTGGGCTGTGGTGACTACGTGGTAGAACTGCGCTGTGGAGAACTCCTGGTCGGTCCAGCTACCACCTGTGTCGAAGCTCACCGCACCACCGCCGTCATTTGCCACAACCAGGTGTGCGGGGTCGTCCGGATCGATCCAGAGATCGTGGTAGTCACCGTGAGTGCCGTTGTTGATCACCTCGGTGCTGTCGCCGCCATTCGCGGAACGGAAGTGCGATGTGTTCTGCAGGTAGACGACGTCTTCGTCCTGATGATCGGCAAAGACGTGCGTGTAGTAAAACGCTCGCTGCCGAATGGCTCGGTTGTCGTTTACTAGTTGCCACGTTGCGCCGCCATCTTCGCTGCGAAAAAGCCCGCCGTTGTCGTGCTCGAAGAGGGAATAGACGCGGTTCGAGTTCGCGCTCGATACCGCAAGACCGATGCGCCCCACGACTCCTTCGGATGGCATGCCCGGATTCAGGGTCATCTCGGTCCACGTATCGCCGGCGTCGACGGTCTTGAACATGCCGCTGCCGGGCCCGCCCGAAGACATCGTGTACTCTTTGCGGAAGGCTTCCCAGAGTGCTGCGTAGAGTACGTCGGGGTTGTTGCGGTCAATGACGAGGTCAACAGCGCCGGTACGTATGTCCCGAAACAGGACTCGATTCCACGTGTCGCCACCGTCACTGCTCTTGAAAACACCGCGCTCCTCACTCGGCGCACCGTACTTGCCGAATGACGCCACGTAGATGATGTCGGGGTTGGTCGGGTGGATGCGGATCTTGGAGATGGCGTGCGATTCACGGAAGCCCACGTGTTCCCACGTCTGCCCACCGTCTCGGCTACGGTACACGCCGTCGCCCGGCATTATGTTGCCGCGAATGCAACTCTCGCCCATTCCGATGAAAACGACGTCGGGGTTGGTCTCGCTCACGGCCACCGCGCCGACAGACGCTGAGGTGATGAGGAAGTCTGTGACCGGTATCCAGTTCTCCCCGCCGTCGGTCGTCTTCCAGAGCCCTCCGCCCACTGCGCCGAAGTAGGCCTCGTCGGGCCGGCCTACCACTCCCGACGCCGCGATCGAGCGCCCTCCGCGATCGGGGCCTAGGTTGCGCCACTGGTACCCAGCCAAAAAGGCCGAGTCGAGGACCACGGTTCGAGCGTCCTCTTGGGCGACGAGCGTAGGGGCACAGAAGGAAACGGTGCCGATAATGGAAAGGAAGACGGCAACGGGCAAGGGACGCTTCAGATGCATGATACGGGCTCCCACGAAGGTGATACGATCAACCCTCTCGAGGGGCGGCCTCCTCGGCGCTAACAACGAAAGAAGGGTAGAGGAGTACACCCAACCCAAGTATGTACCGTGGCTACGGAGCAGTCCAGGGCCGGATGGTCGCGATCGCAAAGGAGACATCGACGTTTTGTGTCGCCGCAGCCTCTCCATCATTCCCTACACCATTGCTGAAACATTTCCCTACAGAGTCGCGTATCATATGTCAGGCGATATAACGCGACGCATAATGTTGGTGCAGCGATGTGGTTGGACGGCACGCACGTTGCCTTGAACGAACTGGCCGCCGAATAGATACGAGGGTCAATAGCATGAGTCTCCGGTCCATCGGTTTATGCAGAATATTCACGATTGTCTTTCTGTGTACGGTCACAATCAGTCCGTTTCTTTCATCGCTCGGAGCGCAATCGGGATATCCGGTCTCCGTCGCCGTTGGTACGCAATCCCTGACTGTCCCATGGCACACGGCACCGGTGACCTACCGCTTCAATCCCGCACTACTCGTGGGGACAGACACTCCTCTGAAGTCAGGAGAGAGCTGGCGTCTGCTCTTCGGCATCAATGTCGGGTTCTTCCGGAACCACTGGTGGATGACAGGCGTCTCTTTGGAACCTGAGATAGGGATCGGGCGGACGCTGCCAGGTGGGTTGTACACCGATGTCCGCCTCGGGGTTGGATACCTGCATTACTTCTGGCGGCGAAAGCGGTTGGAACTCGAAGAGGGCATGTATGTCCCGGCGATGGACTGGGGCAGTCCGTCATTGATTGTTCCGCTCTCCGCAACGTTGGCGTATCGAGGCAACCAAGATGACCCACTTCCCGTTTCTCCATTCGTGTCGGCGCGATGGGGAGTGCAGGGCCTGTTCCGCTCCGGGGTTTCGGTCGCGACCCACATGTTCCTGCTCGGCGGTGTCCGGATTGAGCGGCAACCGAATGTAGTTGTCGGCGGGAGGTGAACGATGCGCCCTACGTCTCGTTCCAGAATCCTCTCCCACTCACCCATTCTGTTGGTCTTGACGCTCGCGGCCGCCTGCACGCTACACATAACGGCCCCGATGATAGAACCTCCGGAAGCTTGGGATCCGGCTCTCAATACTCACCCCGATGGTCCTGTCTTTCAGGCACTTCTGGACCAGTACGTTTTCGAAGGCATCCCAGGGGTCGTGCTGTTGGCCAGAACGCCTGCCGGTTTGTGGAACGGTGCGGCCGGTTATGCGAAACTCGAGACTGCCGATCGAATGCTCCCCACCCACCTCCACCACGCCGCGAGTGTGACCAAGATGTATACGGCTACGGCGGCGATGATCCTGGCAGAAGATGGAGTGCTCGACTTGGACGCAACGATCAGTGAGTACTTGCCTGACACCGTCTGTTCGCGTATTCCCAATGCTACTGATGCCACCGTTCGACAGCTTCTGAATCACACGTCGGGGATACCGGACTTCAGCGGCGACCTCGCCTACGATCTGGATTTCATGAGCGACCCGCTGGGAGAGTATTCACCAGAGCGCCTGTTGTCGTATCTCTACGGGCAATCTGCCTGGTCATCGCCCGGTACGCACTTCTTCTACTCGAATGCCAACTATTATCTCCTGGCCCTCACTTTGGATCAGGTAGTCGAGGGCGGACATGCTAGCGTGCTCAGCGATCGCATTATCGTACCGCTCGGATTCCACGCAACCTTCTACAAGAACGAACTCGGCTACCCCACTCCGCCCGGACTGGCAAACAGTTATGAGGATGTCGCGGGTGACGGGCGGCTCTTGAACGTTACGGACATGGCGGTCCACAATGCGGCTGTGTTCTCGGGAAACGCCGGCCTGATCGCCTCATCAGCCGACTATGCGACGTTCATTGAAGCGCTGATGGACGGAGAAGTGGTTAGTCCGGAATCTGTGGCCGAGATGCAGGAATGGGGGTCGCTCCGCTACGGCCTGGGTCTGAACTTCATCGAGACGCCCCACGGCCCCGCGGTCGGGCACACCGGTGGGGACTTGGGTGCAATGTCCCAGGTTCGGCATTTCACCGACGTAGACGCAACACTCGTATTGCTCATGAATGGCGGTGACGGCGGAGTCACGGCCAGACTCTTCTGGCGCCTCTGGGACGAGGTGATGCAGGCGGCGTTGGAAGGCCTATGACCTGAGCCTCACTCTCGATTGAGCGCAGCCACGGGGTCGATGCGCGTAGCGCGGCGTGCCGGAACGTAGCCGGCCAGGATCGCGGCGGCACACAGCAGCACCAGAGCTGCTCCCACCGCGATCGGGTCGAGCGGCGCCAAGCCGTAGAGTACGCGCGACACAAACACGGAGCCCAATACCGCCAGTCCCAAACCGATGAGCAGACCTACAGCAGCATGCTTCAGTATCCGCCCGAGCACCTGTACGACGAGCGCGCCTCTCCCTGCGCCGACGGCCATTCGGATTCCAATCTCGTGGGTCTGCAAAGCGACGGTGTATGCGATCAGCCCATACAGCCCTATGGCGGTGAGCAATAGAGCTGCTGCTGCAAACGCCAGCACTGACCATGCGATCAGGCGGGACGGCAGAAGCGCGAATCGCAACTGGTCGGTCATCGTGGTCAGTCGAGACAGAGCCAAACCCGGATCGAGGGCTGCAACGATGCGACGCACCTCGCCGGAATACGAGGTGGGGTCTCCCGCGGTACGCACGTGCACGCACATGGCGCCGTCGTATAGCTGGTTGAACGACCGGTAGAAGTAGGGTTCGTGGTCTTCTCCCAGGAACTGGTACTTCCCGGTTGCCACCACACCCACCACTTCATAAACCGGGCCATCGACCTGGTTTGTGAGACGGACACGCTTCCCAACCGCGTTCTCGCCCGGCCAATACCGTGTCGCAAACTCTTCGTTGACGACCAACACTCCTGACGACTCACGCGCCTCGAAGGAGTTGAAGTTCCTCCCAGATAACAGAGGCACCTGCATGGTTTCGAAGTACCCCTCATCGACTAGGTTGCGGCTTATCGAAAGAGGCCGTCCGTTCGGCGACTCCCAGCCTTCAGGCCACACCAACGCGATGCTGCGGTCGAAATTCAGCGGAACGCGTTTTGACAGCCCGACGGCCTGGATGCCGGGTACTTCTAGCAGCCGCTCCTTCAGGTCGCGATAGAACATGCGGCCGCGTGCCTGGTCATATCCCTGAGCGCTCAGGTCCAGTCTGACGACCAGCTGGCTCTCCGGGTCGAAACCTACATCGACGTGGCGCAGTTCCTGGAGGCTTCTGAGTGCCAAACCGGCTCCAACGAGCAGGAGCAAGGACGCCGCGATCTGACCTGCGACCAACGCGTGGTGCAGCCGGTTTGCCGGCCGACTTCCGACGTTGCGGCCGGATGCCAGAGAGGGTGCAACGTCTTTCCTCGCGGCCTGCAGGGCGGGCACGAGTCCGAAGAGAAAGGCGGTGAGTAGAGACACGATCAAGGTGAGCCACACCGAACTTGCACCGAGGTGCGCCCCGAACTGGATAGGAACGTCAACCGGTGGCTGAATGGAAACGATCGTGGGGACGGCACCCAGCACCAGCACGTACCCGACACATCCTGCCGCGAGTGCGTAGAGCATGCTCTCGGCGAGGAGTTGCCTTATCAAGCGGGACCGTCCGGCACCCAGTGCCACCCGCACGCCGAACTCCCGCTGCCGGGCGGCGGAACGCGCTAACATCAGACCGGCGACGTTGGCGCAGGTGAGTAGCATCAGCACCCCAACCACGGCGCCGAGTAAGAAGAACGCCGCCCTAAACGGCGTGCGAATCCCCGGGTGCAGCAGCGATTCCTCGGCTGGAAGGACGAGCGCGTCGCCACCGCGGTTGGAATCGGGGTAGCGATCCCGCAAGCCGGCCATCAACGCATCGACTTTCTCCTGGGCTTGTTCGATGGAGACACCTTGCCGGAGACGCGCAACCACTGAGGTGAGCCAATGATTGCTCCTTCCGAAGTAGCTCCATCCGGGCAGGGCGCTTTCGCACATTGTGAGAGGCACGTAGATGTCGGAGTAGATCCCCGTCATTCCACCAGTGAATTCACGATCGATCACACCGATCACGGTGAACGAAGAGCCGTTGACTGACACGGTACGGCCGATGACGCCCGAGTCACCGCCGAACCTTCGTTGCCACAATGCATGGGAGATTAGGACGACAGGGTCTCGACCGGGAACGGCGTACTCCTCCGGCAGGAAGTCGCGTCCCAACTCAGTAGAGACGCCGAGTGTACGGAAGTAGTTGCCCGACACCATCGCCCCCCACGTGCGCAGGGCCTGCCCCTCCACGCCCACGTTGAACGCGGTCATTCCCCATGCGGCAACGTCGTCGAATGCGTCGGTGCCGTCCCGCAAGTCCACATAATCGGGGATGGAAAACGGAGCATACACGTTCCCGTGATCCCACATCATGTAGACCTGGGTGACCCGCTCGGATTCGTGCAGCGGTACATCGGGTTTGAGAACAGACGAAGCGATCTCGAACAGCGCTACGTTCGCACCGATTCCGAGTCCAAGGCAGAGCACCACGGCAGCGGTGAAACCCGGTTTCTGACGCATGTGGCGGGCGGCCATGTGCACGTCTTGCGCGAGATCTGCGAGCCACGCGGACCACCTGCCGCGACTGCGCAGCCCCAGGTCTACACGCTCCAGCAACTCGTCTCCGGCAGGTGGGTAGTTGGAACGCTCCGCCGCCGCGATCTCTCGCGCAAGCTTGTCCCAATCCGGAAACTCGTCGAGCGCGTACCGCTCCGCCTCACGCTCGTTCTGGCCGCGGGCAAGAGCGGCATCGTAGAGATCCTGGAGCTGGCCGGCGAGTTCCTCGATTATGCGCTCGTCGCGGTGGTTCCTGAGTTCTGGAAGGCGAAGCCGCCGGCGCACAAAGGCCTTCCAGTCAGGCATGGCTGGCTCCTATTACGAGATCGACGGTTTCAGTAAGGGCCCTCCACGACTCGCGCTTTTCGGCGAGCGTTCGTTTACCCTTGGCGGTCAGTCGATAGTAGCAGCGGCGTCGCTCTCCGCTCATCTCCACCCACCTGCCCTTGATCCAGCCTCGGTTCTCCATACGGTAAAGCACCGGGTACAACGTCGAGAGCGGATATTCCAGCTTGCCGCCAGATCGCATCTGCACCACCTGGCCGATCTCGTACCCGTGGTGGGGCTCGCCTTGCAGGATTGCCAACACGATCAACTCGACACTGCCCTTCTTTTCTTCGGGACTGAACACAAAAATCTCCTCGCCATGTCAACCAATGCCGCGCCACGCATCTGTTTCGATCGCGTCGGTGGGAGAAACGCGGCAGGCAGCGAATGCAGCTCACGCGTGCCGTTATAATGTCTGACATAATATACGCAGATTGTGGAAAATCTGTTTCATACATCGGGGAGGGCTCCTGCGAAGATCTTGGCCTTTGCCGACCGCATTATCTGTACGAAAGAAGCCCCGACGCCAACCGGCATCGAGGCTTCTCGTGCGATCAATCCACGAACGCCCACAACAAATCGCGGCTCTCTCTATCCAACGCAGCCGCATCTTTGACATAGTAGAGATCGCCGGCCACATCGCGTATCAATGTTCCGCCGCCGGATACCCGGCGCGGCCAGTCGTCGAGCTTCGTCTGGAACGAACGTGTCCCCTGACGGGTCTCGACCTTCCAGTTCCGGATCTCGATTTCTTCATCCACGCTCTCGATACGCGTTATCTCGAGCACGAAGCCGGCCTCGGCGAGAGCCTGTTCGAGAACCTCGCGGGAGGTTTCGTCCAGGTCCGCCGCTCCACGGACGAGCACGAACTCGTTCTCGTCACTGTCGCGCAGCGATACGTAGTCCGTCGGTTTGGACCAGGGGAAACAGCGCCGGACGAACACGGGGCGTTCTTCACCACTCCTGCTGGCCCAGAGTTGACCGTCGCGACGACGCTCCAGGACAACGCGATCGCGGGCAGCGGCCAGTTCGAACGCTTTGATCTCGTCCATTATGGCTGTGGCTAACACTGTCGGTTTCATTTCTCTCTCCTTTCCTGTGTTCGTTTCCCGTGTCCCATTTTCCCCTTCCAGTTTCCCGCTTCCTCTACTGCAACTCCCTCTGCAGCCGATACAGCTGCCGATAAATGCCATGCGGCTTCGCCAGCAACTCCTTGTGCGTCCCGCACTCGGCGAGCTTGCCGTCTTCCATCACGAACAAGCGCGAAGCCCGGTGCAGCGTTGACAGCCGGTGTGCGATGGCGAATACGGTCCGCCCCGCAACCAACCTGTCCATTGCCTCCTGGATCTTGCGCTCCGTCTCTGTGTCGACGCTGCTCGTCGCCTCATCCAGGATAAGGATGCGTGGATTGTGCAGCACCGCGCGCGCAATCGAGACACGCTGACGCTCACCGCCCGACAACGTCTGCCCTCTCTCGCCCACTACCGTGTCGTATCCGTGAGCCAGACGACAGATGAAGTCGTGGGCATTCGCCGTCCGTGCGGCCTCGACGACCTTCTCGAGCGATGCCTCCGGGTGACCGTACCGGATGTTCTCCACCACTGTGCCGTGAAACAGATACGGCTCTTGTAGCACCATCCCGATCTGACGGCGGTAGTGTCCGGTCTCCAGCTCCCGAACGTCCACGCCGTCG